>DUUS01000111.1 GCA_012841465.1 Mollicutes bacterium | reverse complement strand
TTCTTTGCAAAAAGCCTAAGCTTGATATATAATTGATTTAAGGTGAAAGAGCATGGCGAAGAAGAAAAAAAGAAAAGATGAAACCGATAAAGTAAAATTTAGTACAGAGCTTACTGGACTTATTTTACTATTAATAAGTGTAATAGGAATAGGATCATTTGGACCTGTTGGTCATTTAATAAAATCATTTGCAATTTTTGTTATGGGAACATGGTGGGCTCTTTTAATAGTGCTATTACTTATACTTGGTTTATATATGATTTTAAATCGTAAACTACCAAAGTTTTTTTCATCAAGGTTAATCGGACTATATGTCTTACTCTTAGCTATACTAGCAGCCTCACATATAGAATATATAACTAATGAAACTGGTTTATCACTAGGTGCTATGCTTCAAAATACAGTAGAGAATTTTTTAAATACCGTAAATGATGCTGGTTATTTTAATTTAACTCAAATGGGTGGGGGAATACTTGGAGCATTTTTTGGCTGGCTTTTTGTATCACTTTTTGATATTAAAGGTACTTATATAGTTTTAGTTGTATTTTCTTTATTTGGTTTAGTAATGCTATTTGATGTTAGTTTCTTAGATGTTTTAAACAAAATAAAAAATATATTTAAAAAGATTAAAGAAGGAATCAAAAATAGTAGACTTACTAAAGAACCAGAAGAAACAGATTTAACTGATAAAGTAATTGTTTCAAGTATAGATGAACTTAAAACTAAAGAACCAGTAGAAGAAGAAATAAAAGAAGAAGTAACTATAGAACCTCCAGTAAAAGGAGAATATAAACTACCTCCACTACATATTTTAAATCCGGTTAAAAAGGTAGGTAAAGTTAATTCAACTGAATTTTTAACTGCTAATAAAGTTGCTCTTGAAAGAGTATTAAATGATTTTCAAATAGTAGGTAAAGTAGTTGAAATTCATGAAGGACCTGCTGTTACTCAATACGAAATTGAAATAAAAGCAGCAACTAAATTAAATAGAATAACAAGTATTCATAAAGAAATAGCTCTCGCACTAGCTGCTAAAGATGTAAGAATAGAAGCACCAATACCAGGAAAAAGTACGGTAGGTATTGAAATACCTAATAAAGAAATAGCAGCTGTTCCAATAAGAGATGTTTTAAGTGCTCTTCCAAAACAACTATCAAATGCAAAAGTACCACTTGCTCTTGGTAAAGACTTAATGGGAAGAAATCGTTATGCTGATTTATATAATATGCCACATTTACTAGTTGCTGGATCTACTGGCTCTGGTAAATCAGTTTGTATTAATAGTTTTATTGCTACTATATTAATGTTTAAAAAACCTAATGAAGTTAAACTAGTATTAATTGATCCTAAGAAAGTAGAGTTATCAAATTATAATGGAATACCACATTTACTATGTCCAGTTGTAACAGATCCTAAAAAAGCTAATATAGCTCTACAAAAAATAGTATCTGAAATGGATCGAAGATACAGTTTATTTGAAGAAAAAGGTGCTAAAAATATTTCTTCATATAATGAAATGTTAATGAAAGAAAATAAAAAGAATGATACTAATAATGAATTACTACCAAGCATTGTTGTTATTATTGATGAGCTTGCTGATTTGATGCTAGTAGCTGCTAAAGAAGTAGAAGACTCGATTATGAGAATTACTCAAATGGCAAGAGCTGCAGGAATACACTTAATTGTAGCTACTCAAAGACCATCAACAGATATTATTACTGGTGTAGTAAAAGCAAATATACCATCAAGAATTGCCTTTACTGTAGCATCATATATTGACTCAAGAACAATACTTGATTCACCTGGTGCGGAAAAATTACTAGGTCGTGGTGATATGCTTTATTTACCTATGGGAGAAAATCATCCTCTAAGAGTCCAAGGTACTTTTATTAGTGATGAAGAAATAGCAAGATTAATTAGTTATTGTAGTAAACAACAAGAAGCTGATTATGATGATAGTCTTTTAATTCCTGATGCAAGTACAGGTGAAGTTATATCAAGTTATGATGAAGAATATGAAGATCCAATTTATAATGAAGTTGTCGAGTTTGCAATTGAAAGTGGTAAGATAAGTGCATCACTACTTCAAAGAAGATTTAGAGTTGGATATAACAGAGCTGCTCGAATTATAGATTTATTAGAAGAACGAGGTATTGTCGGTCCACCTAATGGATCTAAACCTAGAGAGGTATTAGTTGAAGTAAATGGAGAAGAATAACAAAGATAGTATAACTGCGATTATAATCGCTGTAATAATCGCGTTTTTATATATTTCTGGTCTTCCTAGTGCTCTTTTTATAAAAATAGAAATCTTAGATATAGACTGGATAAGCATAACCTTATTTATTAACATTATCTTTTCTATGATGCTCGGACTATTTTTAA
>DUUS01000017.1 GCA_012841465.1 Mollicutes bacterium | reverse complement strand
TTGTTATCTAGGAAAGTTCGTCTTTTCTAGATAATAGTGATGTATCTACTTAAACAAACAGAAAAACCCCTCGTAAGAAGGTATAAACAATATTTACTTAACAACAAATTATTTAGAATTTAAAACATCTTTATAAGTAATAGGGTTACCATTTATATCAGTAATATCTTTAGGGTACAATGTACCTTTTTTTCTAGTGTGGCTACACATTGGACAAGCAAGCGCATGAAGAGATTTATTTCCATAATTTAGTTCAACTAAAATATGATGTGAAACCTCTTCTTCATAAAGACATTTATCACAAACCATTTCAACAATAGGTTCATCATAAATCGTATCAATATCATTTAAATCAAAAATTAAATCACCAAACTCATCACGTGCATCACCATAAAGTTCTTGGTAGTAATTTAATTCTTCTATGGATCGTTTTCGTCTTTTAACTTTATAACTATATTTCATCATAAAAGATATATCTCCTTATATAAGTTAAGGGAAGTAAGATGATTCCCTTTTATATTCCATTAAAGCGCCACACTCACATTTTAAAATATCATATTTAAAGGTCTTATATATTAAATTACGCCATTTAAGAGGTTTATGTAAATTTCTATAAGAGACTTTTCGCTTAAAGTTTTTCCTTCTTTTTCTACCTTTGGAAGAATAAAGGCCATAATACCTAATGGTTTTAAATTCACGATTGGGAATATGAATAATTAGCTTTTTAATAAATTCATATACATGCACAGTAACAATAACCCGCCCTTCTTTTTCTTCGTCAGGCAGATGATCATCTTCATGTGGCTCATAATAATATTCTACCATATCTTCATAAGTAAGAATAATTCTTGATTGAGCCATAGCGGGTCTACCCGTATATCTTAAAACATAATCAACTAATTTTTTATGGTCTTTAAAATCATCTGACTTATTTGGCGCGTGAACATAAAATCCTTGGTCATTTTCTTTATAGAGTTGACATTTTTCTTGATAAAACCCATTCCCAAGTTCCTTATGAAGTAAATCTAATAAAGATTTCATGAAAGATTTCCTTAATAACTCATAATTAAAGTGTTTCATTACTTTAAAATTACCAAGTTTATCAATCATTCCTTCAGATATTAAACAATGAATATGAGCATTGAAATTAAGAGCACGCCCAAAAGTATGTAAAACAAGAATATATCCGGCTTGATAATCTTTAATCCGGCCTTGTCTTTTAAATAAATATTTTAAAGTTTCATTAACCGCTTCAAATAGTAAATTTAATCGTCTACGATCACTCCTAAAGTAATGTTGAATAGATTTAGGAATAGTAAAAGTAATGTGGCGGTGTGAACAATTAAGTAAGACGTTATTAACTGTAAGACTTCTCGCCTTAGCATATTTAACACCACAAGAATTACAAAACCTTGATTTACAAGTGTTAAAAGCAATCCAGAAATTAGAACAATTAGGACAATCATAAAAAGAATAACCAAGTTCAGGTGTTCGACAAAGCAACATTCTATTAACATTATCAAAAACATCATCTCTAATATTAAGATGAGAATTATCTTTTAAAAAGGGATCCCAGAAATCTCTAAAAATATCAACTATAGTATAACCCTTATTATTAGCTCTTAAATTAGTGTGTTTCAAATAATGATTAACTAAATTGTTAGGAACATTTATTTCCATAGTTACCACCTATGGTAATTATATAACAAAAAAACCAAGATTGAACTTGAGTTTTTGATAAAAATATTGATAAAAGGTTCTATAATTTATATATTAGCGAACACTTTTATCAAACTATTTTCGCTCACTTTCATAGCCTTATAAAGCCATTTGTATGGTATAATATATATAAGAAAGTGAGGTGAGACTATGCAATATAAAACAGTTAAATCAAAACTAAAACTAACATCTAATGAAACTAAATATTTGATACTTCTAACCAGACATTCT
>DUUS01000110.1 GCA_012841465.1 Mollicutes bacterium | reverse complement strand
TGTTTTCTCCACCATCATAATTTATATTCATTACCCCGCCACTTGCCTGTATAGTAGTTGAGTCTTCTGTTCCAGTTATATTAGAAGTAAAGTATGCAAAAGAAAGTCCTATTGTTATTAGGAGTAAGGACAGTACAAAACTTATAATTAATGTTATTTTATTGTGTTTCATTTTGCTCTCTTTCTCTTAGTATAATCTTATCATATTTTTTTATTGCTTTAAACAATAAAAAAAGTAAGTTATTTTGCGTATACACTTACTTTTTTATTGTTTTTTCCTAATCTTTCATATTTTACTTCGCCATCTATTTTAGCAAATAAAGTATGATCTTTTCCTATTCCAACATTTTCCCCTGGATGTATCTTAGTACCTCTTTGGCGATATATAATCGCTCCAGCAGTAGCTAGTTGTCCATCTGAAAGTTTAGCTCCTAATCTTCTACCTGCAGAGTCTCGATTGTTCTTAGTTGAAGATTGACCTTTCTTTTGAGCAAAACGTTGAATATCTAATTGTAAAAATAACATTAATTATTCCTCACTCTCAATTTTAATATTTTCTTTATAATCTTTTTCTAAACTTTTAAGAAGATTAAATAAATTATCAAATAATTTATTTATTAAATCATCTTCTTTAATTATTTTGATTATTAGTTTCTTACCATCATCACTATAAGTAAAAGCATCTTTATTAACAACAAACATATCATTAACACTTGTTGTTATCATAGTTGATACACTTGCACATACAATGTCTTTTCCATAGTCAGCAAAACCTGCATGACCAGTGATGGTAAGACTATTTTTAGTTCTTTTTACTTTAATCATAGTTTAAGCAATCTCTTTTACTACTAATTTAGTATATGGTTGTCTATGACCTTGTTTACGACGATAGTTCTTTTTAGCTTTAAACTTATAAACATAAAGTTTTTTAGCTCTTCCAGTTTTTACTACCTCGCATGTTACTTTAGCACCTTTAACATATGGCTTACCAATTTTATCTCCTACAGATAAAACATTAGTAAATTCAATAGTAGTTCCATCTTTAGCATTTAGTTTTTCAACATAAATTTCATCACCAACAGATACATAATATTGTTTACCACCAGTTTCAAATACAGCTTTCATTAATTTAATTTCCTCCTATTCTAATGAAGACACGCCCTAAAGGTGGGATACTTCCTCTTTTACCTTTTCAGTGCGGTTTATAAATCAATTACAAACATAAAAATAATATCAAATATATCCTTCTTTGTCAATTATTTATGCGGTATAATGCCTTTAAAACCTTGTTTTCTCCAGTATTATTTATAAAGTTAAATTTGTTTTTAAATATATATTTTATATTAGGTATATATTTAATTTTTTTATTGTTGTTTTCACTTAGTGCTCTAGAGAGTAAAAAGTTATTAAATAGTACTTTATGATTTTTTATTTCAAACCAGGTTTTATATATTAAAAACATTATTATTAAAAATGAATTAAGAGAATATAGAGTTATATAAATACTAAATAATATAATAGTTATTATACTTATAATATTTATTATTTTTAAAGTTTTTTTATAACTAAAGAAATTCTCTAGTACTGATAACATTATTTTAGATCCATCTAACGGTATTATTGGAAGTAAATTAAATAAAAGGATTATTTTATTATAATTTAAAAATATATTATAAGATAAATCACTTATATATATTTGATTTAAAAAATGCATTATAGGATAAAGCATTATTTGCGCGAGTACACCACTTATACTTATTATAAATATTTCCAGTGATTTACTATTTTGTTTTAAATTACTATTTAGAATAGAACCAAATGGTAGTATTATTATACTACTTACATTATAATTAAAATATTTTAAAGTAATTATGTGTCCTAAATCATGAATTAAAAGGATAAAAAAAATAATAAGGAAGTAATTAAAATATCCACTTAAAAGCACACTTAATAAAATAATATATGTTATCGGATGGATTTTAAAAAAATTCTTCAAAGTTTAATACTTCACCATTTTTCATAAATAAGACATATAAGGTTTTATCTTTACTAGTCGCGATTATATTACTTGATTCTATATAGTCATATAATTTAACCGAGACGTTTTCTACATTACTATACCAATAATCTATTCCATCCATTCCCTGGATAATAATAGTATTTCCATATATTTCTTTTTCACCAATAAACACTACTATTCCGCTTTTAAAAGGATAAATGTTATCTACTCCCTTTAGCTCTGCTCCATCATGAAAAGGTTTTATTTCATCATAAATTATTTTATCGCCTGATACTAAAGCAGCATCAGGCTCTGGAAGTGGACTTCCAAATATTTTTTTATAGACACCATTAAATTTACTAAAGTTAAAGGTATTATCATAAATATGTTTTTTAAAGAAAAGTAAGTTTTTATCACTATAGTTAATAAAGATAGATATAAGTAAAAAAGCAATTATACTAATTAAGATTCTTGCACTTAATGATTTTAGATATTTTTTTGAAATCAATGTTATCACCTTATTAATTGTATTTATCTATGATGTAATTAATACCTAGATAATATAAAATTATATTAAATAATAAGTTTTGAGTTAAATATTTAATTATAAATAGATCTACTCCTCTATATATAAATATACTTAATAGATAATAATTAATAATAGATAGAATAAGTAATGATAATTTATTTCTTTTTA
>DUUS01000003.1 GCA_012841465.1 Mollicutes bacterium | reverse complement strand
GTTTCACCATCATCTAAACCGCCACCAGGAATTACATAGTACTCTCTCTACTTTTTTCTTCTAAATATTAAATAGATATAATTGTTTTCAATTATTCCTGCTCTAGTATTTATTCTTTTCATAAGGCTCTCCTTTATTAAACTTTATTTTAACTAAACATATAATATTTTAGAGGTGATAAAATGAAAAAAGATCGTGATTCTTTTTTCTCAGGATATGGTTATGGCACGGCTCCACAAGGGATGTCTCCTGGACAAGGTATGCCGATGCAGGGTGGTATGCAAGGTATGCCAATGCAAGGAGGTCCTCATCATGTAGCCGCAAACTCAAACTTTTATGCAGGACCTGGAATGGAGCATCAGCAAATGATGCCAACAGATATTGATTCTCGACTTTCTAAAATGGAAAGAAAAATAAACCGTTTAGAGATGAGAGTCAATAAATTAGAGGGCGATACTACTAGTATGCCATTTACTGAAAATGACTATAATTATTCTAATTCAATGTATATGGTCTAATTATTTTTCTTTAATTTGAAACTTACCAAAGGTGAGTTTTTTTATGACCTTATTTAAATCTTTACCACCAAAGATGTGCTGCGGAATTTTCATTTTGAAACTTACGAAAAAGTAAATAAATCCTCCTACTATAGTATTAATAATAATTAACTTAACAGCTGAAGTACGGCTATATACATTAAATGGAAGCACTCTATTAAGTGGCACTAGTACAATTACCATAAGTGCAATTGGAAGTAATATTTTAAATACTTGTTTGTATGTATCTTTGTAAGACATTTTATGTTCAGCACTAATTGTTTTAAGACCAATATAAATCGAAGCTGCATAACTTAAAAAGGTAGAAAATACTGGTCCATAATATGCAGGTATTCCAATATGATTGAAAGTTATCATAGCTGGTACTACTAATACAGCATTTAGTAAGAACCCATAAATTGTTGCTTTATATACCCCTTTAAATTTATTCATACTTTGAAGAGTAGTACTTACAATCATATAAACATTAACCCCTAGTGAGTTAAAGATTAATACTCTTAAAATCTCCCCACCATATCTATTAATATTATAAAAGACTGTCCATACTGGAGTAGATAAAATTGAAAGACCAATAGTCATTGGAAGGGATACATAGATAATAATTTGAATTGCTTTATTAAATTTCTCATTTAAATCATCCCAGTTTTTCTTAGTATAAGCTTCTACTATTGAAGGAATTAAAGTAACAGTCATTCCCATTGCAATTGAGTTTACGATCATTCCTAGTTTTACTCCCCAGGTAGAAATAACACTGGTAATAAATTCAACATCTGCTGCTGAGTATCCAAGGTGGTCTAAAGTTCTAAGGGTAAGAACCATATTAGTAAAACTATAAATATTATTAACAACATTTATTATTATAAATGGAAGTGCGTACATTCCTATTTTTTTAATTATTTCTTTATCAGATATTTTATCTTTTTTATATTCTTTATCTAAATGAAGTTTCTTTTTATTTTTCTTAATCACTCTAAGTAAATACAAATAAGCAACCAGTCCACCAAAAAATGCACCAGATACTACAATACCTACTGTTAAAGTTAGACTTGCATTAAATACTTTATAAGCAAGATAAGACCCCATTAAGATTACAAATATCCTTACTATTTGTTCAATTAAATTACTATTTGATGATGGAGTTATATATCTATGAGCTTGTAGATATCCTTTAGTTACACTTAAGTAAGGAACTACTAAAATAGCAAAAGAAACACACCTAATAACAAAGGTTACATCTTCTATAGTATTACCACCAGATAAGTTACCTAGTATTAATGTTGCCAGTTCTTCAGCAAAGACAAAAAGAATAATAAAAGCCACCACTGAAAAATAACCAATAAATTTCTTTCCAAGCTGAAAAGCTCTTGTTTTAGCTTCTATTTTACCAAGAGCATTATATTCACTTATTATCTTACTAATCGCACTAGGAATACCCGCGGATGATATACTTAAAAATATTAAATAAATATTATAGGCATAACTATATAAAGCTCCACCCTTAGAACCAACAATTATATAAAAAGGCACAACATAAAGCATCCCTAATATTTTTACCAATATTATGGATGCAGTGGCAATAAATGTACCCTCTATAAAACTGTTTTTTTTCATTAAGCTCCACTCACTAATCTCTATAAATAATCATTGCCGAAAAACAATATATTTGTTCTTCACCATTAACAGTTAGTTCGACTGAGTATTTTATATCTACTATATCAGAAGTTGTTTCTAAAAAACTATTAATAGATGATTCAAGATCTTTTTCATGAGATTCATCAAAAATTTTGACTTTCATTTATTCTCCTTTTCATAAAATATATCATTTAAATGAATAAAATTATGTCGAGAATATAAAATCTCATATATATCAATTATACAAAATTTACAGAAAAAAAGCGACAAAAGTGTCGCCTATTTACATTTATTTTGTAAGATACTTAATAACTATATTATATAACTCATTATTTATATCTTCAATTGATCTTATTTCTTCATTTTGTACACAATCTATTTTATCAAACTTATAACGCTCAGCCATTAAAAAGTAAGTCTTTTCAGCATTTATTAAATGTTTTGGATCACTTTCTGCTCCATCAAGAGGCTCACATCTATTATTTCTTAATTTCTCACCATATTCATAAGGAAGATATAAAAAGACTACTTTATCAGGTCTTGGAAGATCTAAAACTTGAAATTCTAAATGTTCAAGCCAAAGAAGCATTTCTATTTTATCTGATTCTTTGTCAAACTTAGCACCTTGATGTCCCATATTTGATTCAACATAACGGTCCAT
>DUUS01000109.1 GCA_012841465.1 Mollicutes bacterium | reverse complement strand
CTTGATCACTTTAATGATTATTCACTGCTTGATTTTAATCGTGCAGGAACACCACTTCTTGAAATAGTAACTGAGCCATGTATATCAAGTGCTGATGAAGCAGTTGCCTTTTTAGAGCAGGTAAGAAACATTTATAAGTATACTGGGGTATCTAATGCTGATACTAAAAAAGGCGAGGTTAGATGTGATTTAAACATCTCTATGCATGAAGAGGGATCAAGTACCTTTGGTACTAGAGTTGAAATTAAAAATGTAAACTCATTTAGTAATGTAAGAGATGCTATTAATTATGAAATAAAAAGACAATCGGACTTAATTAAAAGTGGTAATAAGGAAAAAATTATTAAAGAAACTAGAAGATGGGATGAAGAAAAAGAGATGACTGTATGTATGAGAGAAAAATCTGATGCTCTTGATTACCGTTTTCATGTAGATCCTAATATTCCTAAGATTAAAATAGATAATGATTTAATTGAAAATATTAAAAAAACTATACCTGAGCTTCCTCTTGCTAGAAAAGAAAAATATATAAATGATTATGATCTTTCAGCTTATGATGCAGGTGTACTTATTAAAGATAAAGATATTAGTGATTACTTTGAAAAATGTCTAACACTAGGAATAGATCCTAAAGAAGCATCTAACTGGATAACTTCTGAATTAATGGGGTATTTAAATAAAGAAAATATTGAAATAAGTGATTGCTACTTAACTCCAGAGAGATTATTTATTATTTTAAATAATTTAAATAATAAAACTATTAACTCTAAGCAAGCTAAAGATTTATTTAATTTAGTACTTGAAGAAGAAAGAGAACCCATAGATTTAATAATTAAATATAATATGAAACAAATAGATAATAAAGATGAACTAGAAATTATTATTAAAGAAATATTAAATAATAATGAAAATCAAGTAAAAGAATATAAAGAGGGAAAAACTAATCTTTTTGATTATTTTGTTGGACAAACAATGAAAGAAACAAAAGGAAAAGCAAATCCTGAACTTGTAAAAGAAATATTACTACAATTACTTAAATAATTCACTCTATTTTCATAATAGAGTGATATTATTGATTATATTTTTAGAAAGAAGAAAGTAAATGAATAGAAATAAAAAGTATTTATTATTAGGAATAACCCTATTAGTTATATTATTTGGAGTTTCAATCTACTTAACTAATAAAAAACATGAAGAAAAAGAAGTTGATATGACTGGTTATGAAGAAGCTGAAATATATAACAATGGAAATGATATAGGCGAAATAATTGAAACTGATGCAGAGTTATTTAATAAACTTAAAAATAGTGATAAAAAGTCTTTAATATATATTGGAAGACCAACATGTCCTGCCTGCGTAACTTTTATGCCTACATTAGAAGAAGTATCAAAAGAATATAATTTAGATTTTTATTATACTAATACAGATGAGTGGAATGCTAGAAGTGTTAGAACAGACCTATATCCAACACTTAAAAAATATGAGGGAACTCCAACTGTATTTATAATGTATAATCAAGGTGAAGTAGATAACTTATTAGGAGCTCACAGTAAAGAAAATCTAGTTAAGTTCTTAGAGATAAATAAAATAATTGAAGAAACAGAATAATATATTAAAACTTAAATTAATTTTTAAGTTTTTTTTGAAAAATAATTTGTTTGATAATGGTAAAATATGTGGTATAATCATATAGTAAAGGGTTGATATAATGTTTGGTAAGATTCGTTATGTAAGTGATAATACTGCCATAGTAGAAATTAACAAGGAAGGAAATGTAATTGCTAATTTAATGAACCTCCATGTTGTCTTTGAAAGTGGCAATGATAAGTTACTGGGAGAAGTTAAAAATGTCGATGAAGATACCGTTAAAATAGAGTTAATGGGTGAATTTATCGGGGAAAGATTTATACCTGGTACAATTAAAAAACCATCTCTTTCATCTAACTTAAGAGTTATTAATGCGGATGAACTTGATATTGTTATGGGAAGGCTTGATTTATCTAGTTTATATATTGGAAAAAGTCCAACCTATAAAGATAGAGAAATATTTTCTGGAATTAATGATATGTTTTCTAATCATATGGCTATCTTTGGTAACTCTGGATCTGGTAAGTCTTGCTCGGTATCCAGGATTATTCAAAATATCTTTTTAAACAAAAACTTTTTATCTTATAATGCTAATATATTTATATTTGATGCCTATGGAGAATATAAAACTGCTTTTCAAGGTATCAAAGATATTAATCAAAATTATCAATATAAATTTTTAACAACGAACCCGGTTGAGGAATCTGATATGCTTCTTCAAATACCAGTATTTTTATTAACTAATGAAGATGTTGCTTTACTACTCGCTGCTGATAATCATGCTCAGCTTACTATAATTGATAGAATGCTTAAACTTGCTAAAATGTTTAGTAAAAATGATTATAATACTGAAAAACTTAAAAATCATTTAATTGCTAAAGCGATTCAATCGGTTTTATTTAGTAACTTAAATGCTAGTGGTAAGAAAAATGATATCTTTACAATAATTAATTCTTGTTCTACTAATGAATTTAATTTAAATGCTGAAATTCAAGGAATAGGGTACACTAGAAGATTTTCTGAATGTTTTAATATCGACTCTAAAGGAGAATTTGGAGAATCAGTATTAATTAATGAATATTTATCTAAACACTTAGATGAAGCCCTAGAAGGAACTATGGAAGCTCCAGAGAATAGTTTCTATAATCTTAAAGATTTAGAAGATGCTTTAAATTTTACTTTAATCGGAGAAGGATTTTTAAATAATGCAATAATGCAAGATTCAGCTATTATTTTAAAGGTTAGATTAAATTCTTTGATTAATAGTAAAAATAGTAGATACTTTGATATAAAAGAATATATAAATTTAGAAACTTATATATCTAGTTTAGTAGTTATGAATAATAAAAGAAGTCAAATAATTAATATTAACTTAGAAGATGTTGATGATATACTTGCTAAAGTTATAGTTAAAATAATGTCAAGAATGCTGTTTGATTTTTCTAAACAAAGAAAAGTTAGAGCTTCAATTCCATTTCATTTAATAATAGAAGAGGCACATAGATATGTGGTTCATGACCAAGATCAATTCTTAATCGGATATAATATCTTTGAAAGAATTGCTAAAGAAGGTCGTAAATATGGAGTTTTAATTAATTTAATAAGTCAAAGACCAAGTGATATAAGTGAAACTGTTGTAGCTCAAATGAGTAACTTCTTAGTTCATAAAATGACCCATCCAAAAGATATTGAGTATGTTGAAAAAATGCTTCCTAATATTTCAACTGATATAATAGAGAAGCTTAATTCACTACAACCAGGAACATTAGTAGCATTTGGTAGTGCGTTTAAAATACCACTATTAATAAGAATGGATCTGCCAAATCCAATGCCATATTCAAGTAACTGTAATGTAGTTGAAAGATGGCAAGCAGCTACGGCTAGTTAAAGAAGAAAGAGGAGAGTAAAAATGAATTTTGAAAACAAAGTAGTATTAATCACAGGGGCAACAGGAGGTATTGGGTCTGCTTCAGCAAAAGAATTTGCTAAAAGAGGAGCTAAACTTAGTTTAATCGGAACTAATGAAGAAAAGCTTATTAATCTAAGAAAAGAACTTAATTTAGATGATAGCAGAGTTTTATTTATTAAAGCAGATGTAAGATCAGAAGAATATGTTAAAGCATTTGTCGAAAAAACTAAAGAAAAATTTGGAACCATAGATATATTTTTAAATAATGCTGGAGTTGAAGGTGAAGTTGCACCTATAATAGAGACCAAAACTGAAAACCTGGATTTTGTTATAGATGTAAATATAAAAGGAGCATATTTTGGATTAAAATATGTACTGCCAATCATGTATGAAAACAAAAGTGGTAGTGTAATAAATACAGCATCTGTTGCTGGCTTTATTGGAAGCCCAGGAATGGCACCATATATTGCTTCTAAACATGCTCTTTTAGGTATTACTAAATCAGCTGCTCTTGAATCAGCAGCATATAATGTCAGAGTCAATTCAGTATGCCCAGGGCCCGTTGATAATAATATGATGAGAAATATTGAAAAGAAATCAGCACCTGATGCACCTGATGCAGTTAAAGATGCAATGATTAAAAATATTCCTTTTGCTAGATATGCGTCTAATGAAGATGTTGTAAATACAATTTTATTTCTTGCATCAGATTTATCTACATATCTAACTGGTACTCATCATCGTGTTGATGGTGGTATGGGGGCATTGTAAGTAAGTGGATATAAAAGATATTAATAGATCAATTGTAAAAACCTATCGCAAAAATATCTTTAGTAAAGTAATCAAAGCTGTAAAAGACTATAACTTAATTGAAAATGGAGATAATATAGCAGTTTGCATAAGTGGAGGAAAAGATTCTTTTCTTCTTTCTTTAATTTTAGAAGAAATAAGAAAATATCAAAATATCGATTTTAAATTAAAACATATCGTTATGGACCCTGGTTATAATAAAGAGGCAATTGATTTAATTAAAGAAAATAGTAAACTATTTAACTTAGATGTTCATATTTTTAAATCAAATATATTTAATGATATTAAAGATGAAAAGAATCCTTGCTATATATGTGCAAGAAAAAGAAGAGGGCACCTTTATAATAAAGCTAAAGAACTAGGTTGTAATAAAATAGCTCTAGGTCATCATTTTGATGATGTAATCGAAACAGTTTTATTAAATGTATTTTATGCTGGTAGTTTTGGTTCAATGCTTCCTAAATTAAAAAGTGAAAACTATGAAAATATGCAGCTAATCAGACCACTTTATTTAGTAAAGGAATACGACATAATTAAATGGACTAATTATAATAACCTTAAATTTATTAACTGTGCTTGCACTTTAGAAAACAAAAACTTTGATAGTAAACGCCTTGAGATTAAAAATTTAATTAAAACTTTAAGACAAAATAATCCCAGTATTGATAATAATATCTTAAAAAGTACTGAGAATGTTAACTTAAATACTTTACTTGGGTATACTAAAGATAAAAAACACTCATTTTTAGATGATTATTAAGGTAATATATGGTAAGATAAATTTACAAATATTTATAGGAGTAATCTATGAAAGCATCTGAATTAAATTTAAAAACTTTTGCTAAAATAGCAGAAAAATTAGAACTATTATTTTCAAACGAAGCACTAGCTGTA
Source organism: Mollicutes bacterium (assembly GCA_012841465.1). GTDB lineage: Bacteria > Bacillota_I > Bacilli_A > RF39 > UBA660 > DUUS01. Next base: position 8,018 of record DUUS01000109.1, on the reverse strand, counting down.
GATACTAATTTTAAATTATGTGCTCAAGACTATAGTGAGTATTGTCCTTATATGCTAGATAATATTATTAGATATGATTCTCATAATTTAATGGAAACAATTATTTTTTATTATTATAGTGCAGTTAATACTGCTAGTAATGTAATTCCAGAGAGAAGTGTTATCTTAGATGCTTTAAAAAGTTTTGATGATATTTTAAATTCAAGTTATGATAATAAAGATGAGTTAAAAAAGATAATTGATAAACTACATAATGTAATTAGTTTTGAGGAATCATCAATTAATTTTATTTCAATAAAAAGTGAAAACGGTGCTATTTCAAGAATTATATCCTATGCTCATTTATATGCATTTTTATCAATTGCTAAGCAGCAATCAAAAATGAAACAGTTAACTAAATATTCTTTTGAACCTGATTATTTTTATCATTACCTTGATGATAATGTAAAAAGAGAACTAGAAATAGCTAAAGAAGTAGTAAATAACTTTATAAAAAAGTCCTCTTTAATTAATGCAAATATTATTAATTATTTAGGAATAGATGAGGCATCTTATGACATTTTATCAGGAGATTTAGATCATGCTACAGCAGAGCCAGATTTTGTTAAAAAAGAAGTTATTGTTAAACCTGTAACAAACACTAAAACTAAAGTCTATTATGGATCACTTGAAGAAGACTTAAACAGTAATATTATTGGTCAAGAAGAAGCTATAACTAAAATAACTGAGAGACTTAAAACTCTTGAGTATGGGGTAAAACATAAAAGAGGTGCTAAAGCTGTATATATGCTTTTAGGTCCAACGGGAGTTGGTAAAACCGAAACAGTTAAGTTGTTAAATGAACTGATATGTCCTGATACTCCACTAATTAGATTAGATATGGGTGAGTATAAAGAAGAACATACAATTAGTAAAATTATTGGAGCTCCACCTGGTTATATTGGCTATTCTAATAATAAAAATGTTCTTGAAACCATCAGAACTAATCCTGGTGCTATTATTTTAATTGATGAAATCGAAAAAGCTCATCCTAAGGTAATTGAAGTATTTCTTCATATGTTTGATGAAGGTAAAGCAGTTAATAGCTACCAAAAAGAAGTAGATTTATCTAATAATATCTTTTTCATGACAAGTAATGTTGGCTCTTTTGAAGCATCTAGAAATAAAATAGGCTATACTTCTGATCATACACCAAAAGATATAATATATTTATCAGCTTTAAAAAAACAGTTCAGTCCTGAGTTTATAAATAGAATTAATGATGTTATTATATTTCAAAACTTAAGTATTTCTAATGTATATGACATTATTAATCTTCAAATAGAAGAAATTGAAGAATTATTTAAAGATCAAAAAGACATTAATATTGAAATAAATCTAACTAATGAGGTATATGATTTCTTAATTAATAAAATGGATTATAAAGAGTATGGTGCAAGAGAAATAAAAAGAGTACTAGAAAGATATATTTATAATAACTTAATTGATTATATTATTAAAATAGGTTATCAAGATCTATCTATTAATTTTGAATTAATTGATGAAAAAGTAGTTATTAATAATCAAAAACATAAAGTTTTAACCAAAAAACCATAAAGTAAACCATAGGTTTATTTTTTTTAACTAAAAACTCTTTAAATAAAAAGATATCTATTATAATATGAATTTAAGGAGTATTCTATGAATAATGAAAAAATAGGAATTTATATTTCAAGTAAAAGAAAAGAAAAAAATTTAACTCAAAGGGAGCTTGCTAAAAAACTATATGTAAGTGATAAGGCAGTATCTAAATGGGAAAGAGGTATCTGCATGCCAGATATATCTTTAATTGAAAAATTATCTACTATATTAGATGTAAGTATAAGTGAAATACTTAAGGGAGAAGATATAGAAAAAGATAAGGACGATGAACTACTTAAAGAAAGTATTAGTTTCTTTCAAAAAGATTATTTTAATAAAAGAATCTTAAAAACAAGTATTATAGCAATCTTTAGTATATTTATATTTTATATTGCTTTACTAACAATAGGGGAGTTTAATAATGGGGAGTTAACCTTTTCTATTTGGGGAAATGAAAGTACTATTGAACTGCCAACATATAGTAAGATTAAAGCTAAGAAAAGTACTAAAAAGTACTTAAAAGCGGTTCAAAAATTTGATGAAGATAAAATAATGAAAATGCTAAGACAAAATCCAAATAGAGAATTTGATTATAATACTGCCTGGATAACATTTGATGATTATTTAATTTCTTTAAATAATATTAAAGAAAAAGGAGTTTATTTCAGTAAATTTAAATTAAATTACTGCTTTAAAAGTGATTTATTCTCTTTAAACTATACCTGCATTTATGATTTATTATTTAATTATAATAACAAGCATTATCAACTTTTAACTTCAATAACTGATTATAATGGAATTATTAGTTTATCTACACTTGATTTAGGTAATACAAATAAAAGCGGTGATTATGAGCCATTTTGGAAGTTAAAAGATAAAGAGTTATATAGTGACATAGAAAAAATATTTTATAGGTATTAGGAGTAAAAATGAAAAAAAGAATTAGATATGTATTATTAATATTGTTTTTAATATTTATTATAACTGGTAATATTGATTATCACTTTAGAGTTAAACATAACAAAACACCATTATTTACTATAAAAATAAAAGATAAGTATTATGGTTTTGGTTATACTGCTAATAAATGTGGTGATGATTATAAAATGGCACCTCTTCTTTATCGAAATGTCTGTGTTCAATCATTTGATTTGTATGTAGATGATTATGGTGACTATGAAATAATTGATAAAAGTGAAGATTGCAAAACTGACCTTGAACTTATTTATGCTGATAAGATGTATGAATATTATTTAGAATGTCATAAAAGTGATAAGATCTTTTTAAGATATGAAAGTGGCAAAGAATATAATCTTCTTACTGCTCTTAAAACAAGAAGAACTACAGTAGAAGATTTAATAAATAGGAAAGTAAATATTTATCAAAAAAGAATCAATTATTAAGTGTAAAGTTTTGGAAAATGTTTGTTTTTACTATGATTTATTTCTTTAAAGTGATATACTTAAATTACCTAGAAGGTGGCTACATAAAACCTAGATATGTGATAATTGGGAATCTAATTAAGAGATGGTGTTGAATACAAATTGAAAAATTTGGATCCTAAAGTTTCTTCTGTGATGCCCACCTGCGATAGAGTAGGTTTTTTATCACTAGCTCCTTTTAGGTATTTTATTTGGGAGGATATTATGTTTGAACGTTTAATTAGTCTAGTTGGAAAAGATAAATTTTCTAAATTGGAAAAAGCAAACATCTTAGTAGTAGGAATCGGTGGAGTAGGTGGTTATGCTCTTGAAGCCTTAATTAGGTCAGGTATAAAAAACATTTCTATTATTGATTATGATAATATTGAGTTAAGTAATATAAATAGACAAATTATTACCTCAGTTGAATCAGTCGGTAAATCTAAAGTAGAGGTTGCTAAGAAAAGAGCACTCAAAATAAACCCAGATATTAATATAACTGCATTTGAAGAAAAATTGTCAAGTGATAATATTGATGAGATACTTAGTAAAGGATTTGATTATGTAATAGATGCTTGTGATACTATTAGTACTAAAGTATCAATTATAGAGAAGTCTTTTATTTATAAATATAAACTTATCTCTAGTATGGGAGCTGCTAATAAAAGTGATCCATCTAAAATAAGTATTACTGAACTTTCTAAAACAATTAATGATCCAATTGCTAGAATTCTTAGAAAAAAAGTAAAAGATTTAAAAATAAAAAAGAAAATTATGGTAGTAAGTAGCTCAGAGCTACCTAAAAAAAGTAAGGTATTAGGTACTAATAGTTATATACCAGGTATTGCTGGTTTATTATGTGCTAGTTATGTTATCAATGATATAACCAAATAAAAAAGTAGAATATCTACTTTTTTTTAATTAAAAACTCTGATAAAAGATTAGGGTCTTCTTCTTTCATAATAATTTTATAAATTAAATCAATAACTGGCATTTCTATTTTCTTTCTTTTTAGTAAAGTATAAATTGATTTTAAAGTATAATAACCCTCAACTGTATTATTTTCCAGATACTTCTTAGCTTCTTCTTTTTTACCTTGTCCTACTAAAACACCAAAGGAATAATTTCTACTTTTTACACTAGTGCATGTTAAAAGTAAATCACCAATACCAGCATAGGAGAGAATTGTTTTTTTCTTTCCGCCTAAAGCTTTAATTAAATTTTTAATATCATGCATTGCCTCAACTATAAGAAAACTTCTGGTTGATTCATTAAAACCTAGACCATTTAATATCCCTGATGCTACCGCAATAACATTCTTAATTGAACCACATATTTCTACTCCAAGAATATCATTTGTTCCTCTTAATTTAATAGTATCACTAGCAAGTACTCTAGTGATTTTTTCTATAGTAGCTTTATTTTTAGATGCAATCGAAAATCCGATTGGCTCATTATTAACTACATCTATAGCAAAAGAAGGACCAGATATTACTGAAATATTTCTATTTTTTATATGACTTTCAAATACCTCATGGACAAATTTACAGCTTCCTTGTTCAATTCCTTTGCTTCCAATAGAGTAGTGAATATTACTATTATTAAATGGTTTTATATTTCTGGCAACATCTCCGATAAACTTAGCTGCTACCATAATAAAGACAATATCAGCATTATCCATAGCTTCTTTATATGAAGTAGTTAAGGAAAAATCACTAGGTACTTTATGGTTTTTAATTATTTCTAACTTTTTCTCATTAAATAGTTTTATAGTTTCTTTATCATGAGACCACATCGTAATTTTGTGTCCATTTTTATGGAGCATCTTAGCAATAGCAAAACCAAAAGTTCCAGTTCCAAATACAGTTATATTCATTTGTTTTCTCTCATTTCTTTATTAATTTTATTTAAGTTATTTTCATAATTATTTAATTTAGGATGATAAAACTTTATATCTTTAATTTTATCTGGTAGGTACTGTTGATCTACCCAGTATTTTCTATAATTATGAGGAAACTTATAATCAGGGCTTCCATTTTTTAAATGTAGTGGTACATTTCCAGTATTACCTTTTCTAATTAAATTAATTGCACTATCTATACTGCTGATTGCACTATTACTTTTAGGAGATAGTGCCATTTCAATTATAACAACTGAAAGTGGTATTCTTGCCTCAGGCATACCAAGCATTCTAGCAGATTCTATTGCTGCCATAACTTTAGGACCTATTCCTGGATTAGCAAGACCAATATCTTCATAGGCTATTACTGCCATTCTTCTAAAGATGATTTCTAAATATTCTGCTTCAAGTAGTAGTCCCAAATAATATAAAGAGGCATCTACATCACTTCCTCTTATAGATTTTTGAAAAGCACTAATAATATCATAGTAATTAGTATCGTTTTTATCGGTATACATTACTGGTTTTGAATTGATGCTTTTAACTACATCTAAATTTACAATTCCATCACTAGTACTGTAATAAGACATTTCAAGAAGGTTAAGAGCAGATCTTAAATCACCACCTGAAAGTGATACTATAAAATTAATAGAATCATCATCAATTTTAATTTTATCAAGATATCCAGCACCTCTTTTAATTCCTTCTTTAATATTTTCATCTGTTAAAGGATTAAGTTTAAATATTTGACATCTACTTCTTATTGCTGGATTAATAGAATGAAATGGATTTGATGTAGTAAGACCGATTATAGTAACAATACCACTTTCAATATGAGGAAGTAATAAGTCTTGTTTGTCTTTGTTCATTCGGTGTATCTCATCGATTACTACTATTAGTTTTCCATACATTTTAGCTTCTTCAATCGCAATATCAAAATCATTTTTATTATTTATAACCGCATTTAATTCTCTGTAATTTAAATTAAGTTCATTTACTATCGCATTTGCAAGTGATGTTTTACCAGTTCCTGGCTCTCCATAAAAAATAAGCGAAAATAGTTTTTTATTATTTATTAAATTAGTTATAATTTTATCTTTTCCAACTAAATGTTCTTGACCAATTATATCATCTAACTTTTTTGGTCTCATTTTATTTGCTAGTGGCTCCACTTTAATCACCTAAGTATAATTATATAATATAATTGCTATATTATCTATAAATATGTATAATTTAAGTAAGGTGAGGCAGATGAATGAAAAATACTTAGAAAAGTTTTATAATTATTTATCACTTGAAAGAAACTATAGTGAGCATACCGTTAATTCTTATATAAGAGAAATAAAGAAATTTTTAAAGTTCAATAAAAAAAGTTTTAATAATATAACTGATAAAGACTTAACTAAATATTTAAATAGTTATAAAAATATAACTGGAAGAACAAGATCACATAAGATAAGTATTTTAAAATCATTTTTCTATCTACTTCTAAGAGAAGAAATAATTATTAATAATCCAGCTCTTAATCTAACAGTTCCTAAAACAACTAAAAACATACCTGATATCCTCTCTTTAGAAGAGGTGAGTAGTTTACTAGACTTTGAAGTTAAAACTCCTTACAACGCAAGAGACAAGGCAATTTTAGAACTTCTATATTCATCTGGTTTAAGAGTAAGTGAGCTTCTTAATTTAGAGATAAGTAATATTGATCTTCATGACTGTCTTATTAGAGTAATGGGGAAGGGGAAGAAAGAAAGAATTATTCCACTAGGTGATTATGCTATTGATGCTTTAAAAGTTTATTTAAATGATTATCGACCTTCAATAAATATAAAAAATAGTAATTACGCTTTTTTAAATAAAAATGGAACTAAATTAAGTAGACAAGCTATATTTAAAACAATTAAATTACAAGCAATAAAAAAAGGTATAAAGAAAAATATATCTCCTCATACCTTACGTCATACATTTGCTAGCCATTTACTTAAAAATGGGGCGGATTTAAGAATTATTCAAGAATTACTAGGTCATGAAAACCTATCTACTACTCAAGTCTATACTCATATTACTAAAGATGAGTTAAAAAAGGAGTATGAAGAAATTCATCCTAGAAATTAATTATTTTTGGCATTATTAGAGTTTCTTGCTCTAGATTTAGCATTATTACGGCTTCTAGCTGAATTTCTAGCTCTTGATCGATTTTTAGCCTTCGTATTCATTTAATCATTACCTCCTAGTTATATTATGGATTATTTTATAGTTAAAATTCAAAAAACATACTTTTTCTTATGGTAAATGATACCAAAAAAACATTATATTTAATCTTTAAACATAATATTAAATATGAAAATATTAATCGCACTATTAATTAGTTTTATTGCTGGAATGTCTACTGTATTAGGTGGTTTTTTCATATATTTAAAACCAAAAAATAAAGATAACTTTATCGGAGGAGCCCTAGCATTTTCAGGTACTATTATGATGCTTATATCAATAGTAGAATTAATTCCGGAGGGATTTATTTATCTTGATTATACCTACGGACTTATCTTTGCTTTTACATCACTTGTATTATCTTTTATATTAGGTAACTTTATTTCAAGTAAGTTAAGTAAAAATTTAGAAAAATTAAAAACAAAAGAGGGGAGCCTTTATAAGGTAGGAATACTCAGCATGATTGTATTAATGATTCATAACCTACCAGAGGGAATAATAACTTTTATAAGTTCAGTAATAGATATTAAACTTGGAATAAAGCTCGGAATATCTATTATGATGCATAATATCCCAGAAGGTATAGCAATAGCCGTACCACTTTATTATGCGACTAGATCAAAGAAAAAAGCATTTAAAGCTACATTTATAAGTGGTCTATCAGAACCACTTGGAGCAATACTTGCTTGGACATTCTTATCAAAACTTCTTAATAATACTGTAATAAGTTTGATATTGTTATTTGCATCTTCACTTATGATTAATATAGCAGTAAATGATATCTTACTTGAATCAAATAATTACTCCAGAAAAGGAGTTTTAACAGGTATTATCTTAGCAATTATATTATTTTCGATAAACTT
>DUUS01000108.1 GCA_012841465.1 Mollicutes bacterium | reverse complement strand
GAGGTAAATGAAATTATATCTGCGTATGCTAAGTTTAAAGTAATTAAAAATGAAAAGTTAGATTATTATATAAATAATACTAAAAGAAAGTTAGTTAAAAAAAGTGAAAATTATCTATATGCCCAAACTAATATAGTACTTATTTTAAATTTAAATAATTTAACTGATTATGAAAAAAAATATATTGCAAACATTTATAATATTATATTAGGTGGAGGCTCTCTTGAAACTAAATTATATAAAAAACTAAGAAATGAACATTCACTTTGTTATAATGTTGGATCTATGTATCAAAAATATGATGGACTTATATTAATAACAACCGCTGTAGATATTAATCAAGAAAACTTTGCAGTTAAATTAATTAAAGAATCTTTAAAAGAAATGGAAAATAATATATCTGATGAAGAGTTTAATCAAGCTAAAGAATTAATAATATCATCTCTAAATATGTCTATGGATAATATCGGTAGAGTAGTTGATAATTATTTTTATAAAAACACAAGTGATTTAGATGATTATGAAACTAGAATTAAAGAATTTAAAAATATTAAAAAAGAAGATATTTATAAATTTAGTAAAAAAGTTTCAATAAGTACTATATATTCTTTAGTAGGTGGTGAAAAAGATGAAAAAAACTAAAATTAAAAATACTGGGGAATATGTTTATACTGAAAAGCTTAAAAATGGTCTTGAAGTAATAATGATTCCTAATAATAAAGTCAAGAATTTTTATTTAACTTTAAATGTTAAATTTGGTTCAATTCATACAAATTTTAAATTTGAAGGAAAGAATCATAAACTACCTAAAGGAATAGCTCACTTTCTAGAGCACCTTATGTTTAATATGCCTGATAAAACAACCGCATTTGAATACTATTCTAAAATAGGCTCTAACATAAATGCATTTACAACTTATGAATATACATCATATGAAGTGTATGCAAACTCTAAATTTAAAGAAAATTTATCTTACTTACTTAAGTATGTTTATACTCCTTATTTTACTAAAGAAATTGTAAGTGGTGAAAAAGGAATTATTACTGAAGAGATTAAAATGATAAGTGATAATCCAGCTTCTGAAATAGTTTATGGAATGTATAGAAATGTTTTTGTAAAAGATGAAAGAAAATATTTAATAGCTGGAACTGTAGATGATATTAAAAGCATAACACTTGATGATATTAAACTTGCCTATGATGCGTTTTATCATCCTGAAAATATGTTTCTTGTAATAACAGGTAATTTTGATCCAACTGAGGCAGTTGCTATAGCAACCGAAACTTTAAGCAATTTTGAGTTTCCTAAATATGAAAAACCAGTAATTAAAAAGTATAAAGAACCTGCTAAAGTAGCAACTGAATATTTTGAAAAAGAAATGCCTGTTGATATGCATAAAGTAACAATCGCACTTAAAATACCTAAAAGTAATTTTAAAGTTTTAGAACTTTCAAATTTAGAATTAAAAATGTATTTAAGTTTAATAATAAGAATTAATTTTGGAAATACATCTTTATTAAAAGAAGAATTATTATCAGGTAGCATTATAAGTGATTCCATTAGTTATCATTTAACTGATACTCTAGATCATTTTGTTATTGCTATTTTAGCAAATACAGATTATCCTGATTATTTTATGCAAAGAATTAATGAAAAACTTTTAGATTTATCAATAAGCAAGGAAGAAATAGAAAGAAAGATTAAAACCTCAATTAGTAACCTTATCTTATGTTTTGATGAAATAAAAGTAGTAAATAGTGATATTCAAGATGATTTAGTTTATGAGGGTAAGTTTATTCATGATATCTATGATTATTATCAAGATATAAATATTGAAAGTGCGAGTAAAGTCTTAGAAAAACTTAAAAACCATGAAAAATCAGTTACGATAATAAAACCTAAAGAATAATATATCAGTATTTTTGTTAAATTTAAAGGAAATTAAATAATAATTACAACAATATATATAGGAGGACATATGATTGAAAAGTCAAAACCCTATTTAATATTAAGTGTAATTGTTATTTTTATTTTTTTAATATTTTTTAGTTATATTAAATCAAATGAATATGAAGAGGAAATGTATTTTGCTGAAGAAACAACAACTACAATTCAAAAAAATTTTTATGTTGATGTAAAAGGAGCAGTTAATAAGCCAGGCGTATATGAATTTAAAAATGGAGACAGAGTAATAACCGCAATTGAAAAAGCTGAAGGTCTTTCTAAAAATGCTGATACTAGTAATATAAACTTAAGTAAAAGGCTAACAAGTGAAATGGTAGTTTATATTTATACTGCATCTGAAATAAAAAAAGGAGCAAAACCAATAAACTGTGATACATTATGCAGTTGTGAAGTAATTGAAGTGAATAATTGCTACGAAAAATTAGATGAAAAGAGTAAAATAAATATAAATACAGCCTCTTTAGAAGATCTTTTAAAACTCTCTGGAATAGGTCAATCTAAAGCAGAGGCAATAATTAAATATCGAAATGATGAAGGATTATTTAATTCAATTGAAGATATAGTAAATGTAACTGGTATTGGTGAAAAACTCTTTGAAAGCATAAGGGAGTATATTACTATATGACCGGACTTCTATTAGCATTAAATATGATGATGTGTGATATTAAAGGAGAAATAAAAAATCCTGGTGTATATGAAATAAATGAAAATACTAATATTAATGATGTTATTAAAATGGCGGGTGGACTTACTAAAAATAGTAACGTTTCATTAATTAACTTAAGTAAAAATGTTAAAGATGAGATGGTTATTTATATTCCTAATAAGAATGAAAAACCTAAAAAATGTCCACCATGTATATGCCCAAAAGTAGAATGTGAAACTACAACGATACCAACAACATTAACAACTAAACCAACTGAACTTGTTACTACAACTAGACTTATTACATCTTCGCCAATTAAAATTTTAATTAATATAAATACCGCCTCAATAGAAAAGCTTATGACTATAAATGGAATAGGTGAGGTAATAGCCAGAAGAATAATTGAATATAGAGAAGATACTCCTTTTGAAAAAATAGATGATATTTTAAATGTAAAAGGGATTGGTGATAAATTATTTGCTCAGATTAAAGATTTTATTACAGTATAATTATATTTATTATGTTTTTTTAATAATTGCTCTTCTTTTTTCTTTTTATAAAATAAATTTAAATTATGAAAGTATATATAATTTAGATGATAATAAAATTATTGGTAAAGTTATTAATATAAAAGAAAAAGATAAAAGATATACCATTACTATAAAAGCAAAAGAAAATTTAATTGGTTATTATAATAATGATTTAAATGCTTCTTTAGGAGACACTGTACTTTTAGAAGGAAATTTATTTAAACCAATAAATAATACAATTCCAAATACTTTTAACTATAAAAAATATTTAAATAATAATGATATTTATTATTTAATGAACATTGATAATATTAAAGTTATTAAAGAAAATAATAATATATTTTATAAACTAAAAGAAGCTTTAAATAAAAGAATATCATCATTTAATAGATCGAAGAAGTATTTAAGTTCTTTTATACTTGGTAATAAATCATATATAGATAGTGAAGTTTACTCTGATTATATATTTAATGGAACGGTTCATTTATTTTCAATTAGTGGAACTCATATTAATTTTATATCAGGAATAATATTTTTATTTTTAAATAAATTAAAAATAAAAACATTAAGTAAGTATTTAATTGTTTCATTTATATTACTTTTATTTGGTTTCTTAGTTAACTTTAGTGCAAGTGTTAGTAGAAGTTTAATATTTTTTAATTTAATCTATTTAAATAAACATTATAACTTTAATATAAGTACTAAGAATATTTTATTTATAACCATATTTTTACTTATAATGATTAATCCTAAAATAATCCTTAATATCGGTTTTCAATATTCAGTTATGGCTACATATGGACTTATAATTAGTTCTAAAAAGAAAAGTGGTTATTTTAATAAATTATTATATTCTTCTTTCATCGCTTATTTATTTTGTTTGCCGATAACACTACTTAATAATTATGAGATAAATATGCTTGCTCCGGTAAATAATTTAATATTAATACCCTTAATAACATTTCTTGTTTTTCCACTATCACTTCTCTCAGTAATCTTTTCCTTTCTAGAACCTTTTTATTTTAATGTAATATTACTTATGGAACTTTTAAATAATTTACTTGCTAATATTAAAATATTTAATATTGTAATTCCTAAGGTTAATATATATTTTTATTTAGTTTATTATATTTTTTTAATTATATATATTTATAGTATTAATATTAAATATTTAATTATAAGTTTAGTTCTTATTTTATCTTTTAAGTTAAAGCCTATAATAGATCAAAATACCTATGTCTATTTTTTAGATGTTGGGCAGGGTGACAGTACTCTAATTTATAATAATAAAGAAGTAATATTAATAGATACAGGTGGCGTTTATAATAAAACTGTAAGTGATAATACAATTTTATTTATGAAAAGTATTGGTATTAGTAAAATAGATTTATTACTGCTTACTCATGGAGATATGGATCATATTAAAGATGCTCCTAATATTATTAAAAAATTAAAGGTTAAAAATGTAATGCTTAATAGTAATGATATAAATGATTTAGAAAAAGAAGTATTAAAACTAAAACCAAATATAATTAGTAATTATAATTCTAAATTAAATTTTAAAATATATAATAATTACATAGGCAGTGATGAAAATGAAAGTAGTATTATATCTAAATTAAGAGTAAATAATAACAAAATATTATTTTTAGGTGATGCCTCTAAAAGTTTAGAGAGAAAATTTTATAAGGATTATAATATAAAAGCCGATATTGTTAAACTTGGTCATCATGGTTCTAAGACAAGTAGTGACTATAATTTTTTAAAAAATATAGAAGCTAAAGAAGGGATAATTTCAAGTGGAAGAAATAATTTATATAATCATCCAAGTAAGGAAACAATTGATACATTAAATGATTTAAATATTAAGTATTATGAAACTAAAGAAAGTGGCAGTATATTGTATATTTTTGGGCAGCATCATTATACAATACATACTTTTAATCCATAGAATAAGTATACACTACCTATGTAGTGTTATATAGATTGAGAAGATTAAGTTCTTCTCTTTTTTTATTGTGAAATTTTGTATTGTTTAGTTATAGCATATATGGTAAGATTATGTCTATAAACATAATAACTTAACAGATATATTTCTTTATTAAGGAGGTAAAATGTATAAAGAAAAAATAAGCACTTTATTAATTGGATTTAGTTTTGTAGTAACTTTACTTTTAGTTACAATCGGAATATCATTTGCATACTTTACTGCGAATATAACCGGAACAGAAGATATAACTACAATAAATATATCAGGTGGGGTAATGAATATTCATTATCATGGTGGAGATAATATAGAAGCATTTAATATTTCTCCTGATAATGCTCCCTTTGGAACAAAGAATTTTACAGCAACTGGATATAACAATACTTCGATGGAGATGAATTATCATATTGTATTAGTAATTGAAGAAAATACTTTTACAAGTGATGCAATAATGTATCAATTAATAACAGAAAATACTGATGGTAATGGAAGTGTACCTTTATCGATGAGTGATTTAAAAGGAATTGAAAGTGGTAGTGGTGAAATTATTTTAGGAAACGCTAACTTTTCATCACCAACTGATGGTAATAAAGTGCATACTTATAATTTAGAGTTGTACTTTCCTGAAAAAGGAGTATCTCAAAATGAAAACCAAGGTAAAATATTTAAAGCTTTTGTAAGTGTAAGATCGTGATTAAATTTACCGCCAGAATTAAATGAGGCAATATTTGCTTTATATGGTGGGGAAAGCATGATTACAGAGCTTGATAATAATTTATTTAAAGAGCGCTCACCAGTAGAATTAGATTATAAAATAGTTTCTACTAATATACCTTTTTCTAGGTCTAGTAACAAAAATAGAACAGTCGGAACTGGTTATACTTTTGATAAACAAACTGGTAATTTTACACTCACAAACTATGTTTCTAATGTAACTTTTACTCAGGAACATGTTGGCTCTTATAT
>DUUS01000107.1 GCA_012841465.1 Mollicutes bacterium | reverse complement strand
TATTATTAAAAGAAGGAATAATGGATGAAGTTGTTAATTATTTAAATGAATTCTTTAATAATACTATTAAAGCATCGACAACTACTTCAAAAGAAGATTTACCATTTTATCACTATTTAGTAGTAGATCATGATAATAAACTAACTTATAGCAAATACATATATACAATAAATAAAAATAATAATAAAATAGAAATAGAAAGTGTAACATCTTTACAAGACAAGTACACTATTAATGATTAAAGGAGTGAAATTATGAATTATGAATTTATTAAATTAACGTGGGATTATACTGAATATACAATTCCTAAAGAATATGTTTATAAATTAGATTATGAAATAGAAGATGAATATAATTTGAAAAGTATATGTTTAGAATTAGATTTAGATTATTTAAAAGAAAAGGATTATCTAGAAATGTTTGAATACTATATATGGTCTATAATAATTAATGATCATGATTATAATTTTCCATATATACCAGATACTAATAAAATGTCTGATGGTTACACATATGATAACTCTTTATATAATTATGTTATTAAAGATAACAAATTAATTATTGATATGAAAATAAAGGATTAAGTATGAATGTTAGAATAATAAAAGGAACTAATCAAATAGGTGGATGTATTACTGAAATTACATGTAATAATACTAAAATAATAATAGATTATGGAGAAGATTTAGAGGATAATACTATTCCATTTGAATTAGATGGATTAACAAAAGGGAAATCTATTTATGATGCTGTATTTATAACTCATTCACATGGTGATCATATTGGATTGATTGATTTAATAAATGATGATATTCCTGTTTATGTTGAAGAAAAATCATTAGAAATTCATAATCTAACATGTGATTTTACTAATAAAGAAAGAGTTAGTAGAAAAATTAATACATTTAAAATAAATAATATAAATGATCAAGGACGAGTTGTATTTCAAAATGAAGATTTAAAAGTATCGTTCTATATAGGTGATCATTCATCATATAATTCTGTTATGTATTTAATTGAGGGTGAAGGAAAGAAAATACTTCATACAGGTGATTTTAGAATGCACGGCAGAAGAAGATATGCATTTCTTAAATCTTTAAATAAAATTGGTAAAGTTGATTTGCTTATTACGGAAGGAACAACATTAACTAGAGGTAATAATAGATTTAAAACTGAAGAAGAATTAAAAGAAGAAGCAACTAATGTTATGAAACAATACGATCAAGTATTTATAATGCAATCTTCTACTAATATAGATAGATTAGTATCATTTATAAAAGCTGGTTTATTAACTAATCATAAAGTTGTATTAGATTTGTTTTCGAGATATGTTGCTCAAACTGCTAATATACCAACTGTAGTAGATAATAAAAATATATTTACTTGGATACCAAATAAATATAAATATAAACCAGATTGGTTTAAAGAAGAATATATGAATATAGAAAAATCTTCTAAGTTTTTTCCTAATTATGTTATGTTTGTTAAAGAATCAATGATAAATGATATAAGATTATTAAAACAAAAAGGTTCTATAAAAAATGCTTGTTTGATTTATTCTATGTGGAATGGTTATATAAAAAAAAGTGAATCATTAAGAAATTTCTTAGATGAGTGTAATGAAATGGGAATAACTATTTTAAATATACATACTTCTGGTCATGCTGATAAAACAGCAATGGAAAAATTAAATGAAATATGTGATCCAAATAAAACTGTTATAATACATACAGAAGATAAAACTAATGGATTTAATATATTTAAAAATGTTCAGGATTTAAAAGATAATGAAAATTTTAAAATATAATTTTTCATTTAACTAATGCGATATAATACTAATGAAAGAAGGTAAAATATGTCAATAATTACTTTAGGAATAATAGAAATAAAAAAATAATAAATTATTTAAAAGAAAAGCCAATTTATACAGCAGAAGATGCATTATCACTTCAAGATATGCACTTATTAGAATCAACAAAAACGTTAGATTTAATTCAAAAATTATTAAATGATAGAATTATAATAAAAAACTAAAGATAATAAATATTATTTAAATAAATGATTGGAGTAATAATAAATGACTAAAGAAATTAATTTAAGAAATACAAGCAATAAGGTATCATCAAACTACATATCTAAAATAAGTGAGATAGCAGGAGAAAAAGTTAAAAATATAATAATTGAAGCTACTGTTATAGATCATAAAAATATAGAAATTGATAAAGGTATTGTAACACTACTTAAACTAAAAGATTCATCTGGAACTATAGATGGTATGCTTATTGGTAAAAGAGACGATGAACATAAGGCTTTAGTACAAAGCATTGAAAACAATAATACTTATAAATTTAGAGGTACAGTTGTAAAAGCAGAAGCAGAATATCTTGCAGAACTTGAAACATTAACTAAATCTCAATTGAGTATAAAAGATTATATTACAGAAGAAAGAATGATCTGTATTAGTGCTTTAGAAAAAAGTTTATAAAACTATTACTATAAAAGAGTGGATGGGAAGTCCACTCTTTTAATAATCTAATAAGCTAAAATTATGTCGCTAAATTTTGTGTATTAAGTTTTGTTAAACCAGATTTAGCTAATTCTTCACTAATTAACAATTTGGATTCTGCAACTCTATATTTACCATCTTTTGCCTTGTAAAAATATATTTCTATATTATTAAAATTCTCAGCCATGTAATTATTCATTTTAACGTTAGTACTTTGTCCACCTCTAAAAATATTTCTTGGTGATATACTTCCATAATTTGTATGAGAAAATCTCTTAACAATATCTATAGCTCTTCCAATATATATTTCTTGTTTCTTTTCATTAAACCATACATAAATACCAGAAACTTTATCGTTCTTCTTTATACCTACAGTTTCATCATAGTTAATTTCAAATAAACGCAACCCACAATAGGTTGCTATATAATAATAATTTTAATAAAAATCTAGCAAAAGCAATTCTGATAAATTAGATTATCTAATATATCAATCAGCAACACCTGATTCACCATATCAAGCAACGCTTGCTATACTCAATCATTTATAAAGTAACGAAATTTACTTTATGTTCTTTGAGAATCATAGTTGCTAACTTAGTATAAAAATACAAGCTAACAACTATTCTCAATTCTTTAAAATTTATATCAAGTTTTACAAAGTTCTATTGTATCTTGATACTAGACCTTATGATATTCTTCCTCTTATGATATTCTGTTGTCTTTCTGATAATAATCTACTTAATGATAAAAAATAATTAATTTAATACTTTTGTTATTGTTGTTAGTATTATTAGAACCAACCATTTCCTAGGTTTGCTACACCTATATTAATATACGAAAAAAATGAAAAAATTAATCAAAATAATCGTTTTCTATAGTTTTGGGAATATTTAATGAATTAGTATAGTTTTCAAATCTATCCACAGTATCTGTTTCCATCTTAGATGTTACTCTAACGTAAATATTATAAGTTGTTTGAATCGTTGAATGACCTAACCTCTTAGATACAGCTTTTATATCTGCACCTTGCTCTATTAATCTAGTAGCATGTGTATCTCTAAAATCGTGAAAACGACATTTAATTCCTAATTCATAATTAATTACTTTAAAAGCATGTCTTACAGTCTCAGTTCCTCTAAATTGTCCATTTGGTTTAACAAATATTAATTGAGCTTCTGGTAAATTAATTTCTAGCTCAGCTTTAGCATCTAATATCTTAATCTCTTCTCGTTTAGTATACTCATTCAATACCTTCTTCTCATAATGTTTAAGATATGTATCACCATAGAACTTCTTATAATTTTCTTGTTCTTGCTTATATTCCTTCAACGCTTTAACTAAAGTATCTCCAATAGATATAGTTCTATTAGATTGAGGATTCTTACATGATCCATAAAACCATACTTCAACTGAATGTCCTTTTGAAATGCTATATTTCTTTGGCTTTCCATCTCTATTCTTCTTTATAATATTCTTGTTAACCGTTAATGTCTTTCTTTCAAAATCAAT
>DUUS01000016.1 GCA_012841465.1 Mollicutes bacterium | reverse complement strand
TTAAACCTTTCTAATCAAAGAAGAAGAGGATATAAATATTATTTACCTAATCATGTGAGTGTTAATGAAATATATGATTTTAATGAAGTTATTGTTAGTAAAAATTATAAGATTTATATGTATGTAGATATGGTTAGTTATTATAATAAAGTACTTAATGAGTATCAAACAAATGAAAATGCTTATTTTAGTAGTGATATAACTTATAACGGTATAAGTGGTTATTTAGAAATAAACTCAATAAAAGATAAATATTTAATTGAAATTATGTATAATTATGCTAAAATAGAATTAATGGTAGATTATGATTATTTAAAAGAGGCAATAACTAACTCGATAGTAATATTATCTACAATTAAATATAATGATGAAATTATAGAAAATATGATGGATGATGACTTATTTAACTTCCAAGAAGAAAAACTTAATATTTTCGATGTAACTGGATCTGAAAGTAACTTTTTAGAATATGCTGAGGAGTTTGATAATTATGAAGAACCAGAAGTTCCTGATTTAGATTTAATTAATTAAGGAGATATACCATGAATGTTTTTAGAAAAATAAAAGATGTATTATTTGATGTTGAAGAAGAACTTCCAACTATTAGTGAGGAAAAGAAAGAAGAATTACCTCCAAAAAAACCTTTAGAGGAAAGTACGATTAAAGAAGTAAAAGTTCCCGCAGAAGAATTGTTTAAAACAAAACCGCTTGTTACTGATACTAGATTTAATTTTCCGATTGATGTTGATGAAAAGCCTGAAACTAGACAAAGATATAATGAGTATAGTACTAGGGAAACATTATCTCAAAACAAATATAAAAGTAGAGATTTAACTTATGATCCTTTAATTAGGCCTAAAAAGACTAAGCCTTTTAAAGCATCGCCAATTATATCACCAGTATATGGTATACTAGATAAGAACTATAGTAAAGATGATGTAATAGTTAAAACTGATATTGGAGTTAAAGGTCCCAACTTAGATGAGGTTCGCAAAAAAGCCTATGGAAGAAATGAAGAAGAGGGGGAGTTAAAAGAGGAATTTGATAAATCACTAAAAACTCTTGACGCAATATTAATGGAAGAATCTGAGGAAGTAATTGATAAGCCAGAAATGACAATTGAAGAACTTCCAAAGAAAAAAGAAGAAAATACAATACCTGAAGAATACGCATTTATAACTGATGCAATTAAAAGAGAAACAACGAAACAAAATAAAAAAGAAGAACAAACTAAAAAAGAAGAAAAGTTAGAAAATACCATAGAATCTGATTTATTTAATTTAATTGATTCTATGTATGAAGATAAAGAAAGTGAGGAAGAATAATGGAAGTTTTATCAGCAATACTACCAATAATCATTTATTTTTTATTAATTGTTTTACTTGTTGTTGTAATTATTTTAGGAATTAAGATTATAATAACAATAGACAAGATTAATGAAATAGTTGATGATATTAGAGGTAAAGTTGAATCCTTAAATAATATTTTTGGAGTTATAAACTATGCCACTGATAAAATTGGTTATTTTAGTTCTAAAGTATTTGATACTGCCAGCTCTTTGGTAAACAAAGTTTTTGGAATAAGAAGCGGAAAGGATGATGATGACTATGTATAATGGTAAAAAAAGAGGTTTTTTAAAAGGGGTTATAATTGGAGTAGGACTAGGGTTTTTATTCGCACCTAGAAAAGGTTCTGAAACAAGAAAAATTTTAATGGAAAAGTTAAATGAACTTAAAGAAAAAGTTAAAGAAATTGAACTAGAAGAAGTAAAAGAAACTATTTCAGTTAAAATTGATGAATTAAAAATGGAACTAGCAGACTTAGATAAAGAAAAAGTAGCCGCAATATCAAGAAAAAAAGCTACTGAAATTAAAAACAAAGCTGAAGAATTATATAAGCTAGCTGTTGAAAAAGGTACTCCAGTACTTGAAAAAACTGCTAAAGAAGTAAGAAATAAAACTATTGAACTACTTCATGGAGCTGCTGAAAAGTTAGAAAAAGCCGATTCTAAAGATAAAAAAGCTACTAAAAAAGCTTAAAATAACTTAATGTTGACAGGACCTTACAACTCCTAGAGTTAAGACGCAAGTTCTGCGTTAAAGAAATAAAGAGCATGAAAATCATGAATAAAGGTGGTACCACGGGAATACTCGTCCTTTAGTTTATGATTTTTTTTTGGAGGATAAATGAGAAAATTTGAAAAAATAAGTTTTAAAGAATTTAAAGAAATAATAAGTGATGATAAGGAATTTTATGATAACTTTAAGTTACCTGAGAGAAAAACTAAATACTCAGCAGGTTATGATTTTTCATCACCAATCGATAAAAAACTTAAAAAAGGAGAATGTGCATTAATACCAACTGGAGTTAAATGTAAATTCCCAGGTGATGAAGTTTTGATGATATTTATTAGAAGTTCACTTGGAGTAAAACATAAAATTAAGTTATCTAATGGAACTGGTATAATAGATGCTGATTACTACGGAAATACTGATAATGAAGGACATATCTTTATCGCAATTGAAAATACCGGAAAAGATGACTTCATTATTAATAAAGGAGATAGAATTGCTCAAGGAATATTTATAAAATATTATACCGTAACTGATGAAGAAGAAATAATTGATGAAAGGAAAAGTGGATTTGGATCCACTGATGGAAATTAATATGAAATTATATGATGAATTAA
Source organism: Mollicutes bacterium (assembly GCA_012841465.1). Taxonomy (GTDB): domain Bacteria; phylum Bacillota_I; class Bacilli_A; order RF39; family UBA660; genus DUUS01. The sequence goes on along the minus strand of DUUS01000016.1, from coordinate 7,986 downwards.
AATGGCGTGGTTTAATTGAAGATATAAGTAGTCCTGATATAGAAAAAATGCTTAATGAAGAAAGCATAACCTTTTATATCGGAACAGATCCTACAGCAAAATCGCTTCATATCGGACACTTCTCATCGTTTTCAGTTGCTAAAAGACTTGCAGATTATGGTCATAAACCAATTCTTTTAGTAGGCGGAGCAACTGGCCTGATCGGAGATCCCAAACCCGATAGTGAAAGACCGATGATTACTAAAGAAGAACTTGAGAAAAATTATAAAACTTTAAGAAAACAAGTTGAAGATGTCTTTGGATTTGAAGTTGTTAATAATTATGATTGGTCAAAAGATATTAATTTTATTGATTATTTAAGAGACTATGGAAAGCATTTTAGTGTTAATTATATGCTTGCTAAAGAAACTGTTAAATCAAGACTAGAATCAGGAATAACCTATACTGAGTTTTCATATATGATACTTCAAGCCTTAGACTTTTTATGGTTATATGAAAATAAAGGATGCACTCTTCAAATAGGTGGGCAAGATCAGTGGGGGAATATTACTGCTGGTATTGAGCTTGCCAGGAGAAAAGCTGGAGCTCAGCTTTATGCATTTACTATGCCACTTATTTTAGATAGCTCGGGAAACAAATTTGGTAAAAGTGAAGGAAATGCAGTCTGGCTTGATAAAGAGATGACAAGTCCCTATGAAATGTATCAATTCTTTATTAATCAAAGTGATGATGTAATAATTAAATATCTAAAAATGCTTTCATTTTTAAGTGTAGATGAAATTAAATCAATCGAAAAAAATCATGATGAAAAACCAAACTTGAGACTTGCTCAAAAAGCCCTTGCTAAAGATATAATTACCTTTTTACATGGAGAAGATGAATATGAAAAGGCAAGAGAGTTAAGTGAAAAAGTCTTTAGTAACAATGATGCTTCATTATTAAAACCAATTATAGTAAATAGTGTTACTAATATACTAGATGTATTATTTGAATCTAAAATAGCTCCATCTAAAAGTGAAGCTAGAAGATTAGTAACTCAAGGTGGTATTGAAGTAGATGGAGAAAGAATCCTTGACCCTAAATATGAAATAAATAATGAAGAAGTAATAATTAAAAGAGGAAAAAGAAATATTTATAAAATAAAAATACATAAGTGATTATTTTAATTCACTTATGTATTTTTTTAGTACTCTAGCACTTGGACCAAAAATAATTTTAAGTTGATTATCTATTTCAACTATACCTTTGGCTCCTAACTTTTGAATCGCATCTTTATCAGCAAGACTAACATCTTTTAAAGTTACGATGAATCTTGACATATTTATTTCTGTATCCAAGATATTATCTTTTCCACCAAGATACTGAACTAATTTATTAATTTCAAAAGTAAAATCTTTTTTATTTAATTTTAAAACAATTAAAGAAATAATTAAAAGTGCGATAAAAATTATTATATATTGCCACCACATATGCATCACCTAATTAATTATACACTAAATAAGTTAAAAATAAAACAATAAAAAAACTTTTATATTTTCATAAAAGTTTTTAATATTTCTTATACACAATCTACATAAGTATCTGTTAAACATCTAATAGCACATAAGCAAGATAAATCCATTGTAAAGAAACTATTAGTAGCTAGCCACTCATCAAAGCAGCCAGATTCATTGTTAGTATTTGGTTCAAGTACTCTAAATGTAGCACAGTTTCCTTCTAATTTTTCAACTCTAAATACTGATGAGCAATCAAGAGCTGGACTAGCTCCTTCTGGATTAGAGCAGACAATTGTTAAATCTTTACAAGTTGGCATTGAAAACGGGACTCCGTTACCACAGCAAGTAAATAATTGAATTGGTCTTGTATTACATACTAGGCAGCTTGGTCCACCACCTAAACTAGGTCTATCGCATCCTTCAGTACAGCTTTTTCCAGGACAAGCATTTTTTTGCAGTATATCAATTACGCTTAGTACTTCAGCAATACAGTTACCACTTCCAGATCTTTCTTTATTACACATATATTTTCACCCTTTCATATATACTCAATATATTTTATGATGGTTTTTAAAATTAGTGAGTAAGTATTAGAGGTATTTATTACTGAATAAATAATTTACTAAAGATAGTATAAAAATATAATTGATTATGTTATAATCGTTTGTGGAGTGATTTAAGTGAATTTACCTAATATGCGTGATGCTGCTAAAAGATTTAAAAAAGCAGAATATATATATGAAAATAGAACTAACCAAAGAATATATGAAGGGAAAACTTATTATATAAGAACCTATGGTTGTCAGATGAATGTTCATGACTCAGAAGAAATTAAAGGATTACTTGAAACCTTAGGTTTTAGTGAAAGCAAAGTACTTGAAAAAAGCGATTTTATTATTTTAAACACATGTGCAATAAGAGAAAATGCCCATGATAAAGTTTTTGGCTTTTTAGGAAGACTAAAACATTTAAAAGAAAAAAATCCTGAACTTTTAATCGGACTATGTGGCTGCATGGCTCAAGAGGAGTCTGTAGTAAAAGAAATTAAAGAGAGACATCCCTATATAGATATAGTATTTGGAACCCATAATATAAGTGAAGTTCCAACAATGCTTGAAAAATACAGTGGAAAACAAAAAATAAGTGTTTATAGTAAAGAAGGCGATGTAATTGAATTTGATAATCTATATAAAAGAGATTCAAATATAACTGCCTTTGTTAATATTATGTATGGCTGTGATAAATTTTGTACCTACTGTATTGTTCCTTATACAAGAGGAAAAGAAAGAAGTAGATTAAGTAAAGATATTATTAAAGAAATAAAAGACTTAAAAGAAAATGGTTATAAAGAAGTTACTTTACTAGGTCAAAATGTAAATGCTTATGGAAAAGACTTAGAAGATAGTACTACCTTTAGTAATCTTCTTGAAATGGTAAGTAAAACTGGTATTGAAAGAATTAGATTTGTTACTAGTCATCCTTGGGATTTTACTGATGAAATGATTGATGTAATATCTAAATATGATAATATTATGCCCTATATTCATCTTCCTGTTCAAAGTGGTTCTAATAATATTTTAAGATTAATGAATAGAAGATATACTAAAGAAGAATATTTAACATTATTTAATAAACTAAAATCAAAAGTTAAAAATGCCTCTATTACTACTGATATTATAGTTGGTTTTCCAGGTGAAACCGAGGAAGACTTTAAAGAAACTTTAGATTTAGTAAATAAATGTAAGTTTGATGGAGCCTTTACTTTTATTTTTTCCGCAAGAGAAGGTACTCCTGCATCAAAAATGAAAGATAATACAACACTAGAAGAAAAAAATAAAAGACTACAAAGTTTAAATAAACTAATTAATAAATATAGTAAAGAAAGTAATTTAAAAACCCTAGGGACTATTCAAAAAGTACTAATAACTGGTATAAGTGAAAAAGATAAAGACAAAATAACTGGTTATACTGAAACAATGAAACTAGTAAATGTAAAAGGAAGCAAAGAAAACATTGGTAAAATAATTGATGTTAAAATAATTGATGCTAAAAGCTTTAGTTTAGATGGAGAAGAGATTTAATTAACTAAACTTAACCAATATGGGTTAAGTTTTTTCATGTTATTTAATATCTTTTAATTTATTATTATCTTTGATATACTTATAGTAGAAAGTGGGTATTAAAATGAATGAAAATAATAATTCATTACAGCCAGTAGTGTTAGGTGAGTTAAAGAAACAAAAATCTAGTAAGCCATTGCTTGTATTTCTTATCTTTTTTATAATTATTACGGTTACTATTTTAATACCACTTATTGATGATTCTTTATCTGATCCAGATACACCTCTAGGTGCCTTATATCAAAAAATATTTAATAAAGAAGATATTGATGAAGAGAATAATATTAATAGAGTTATCTTAAATGAAGATACCTTTATATCTTTTGAAGATATAACAATTTCTAATATTACATTAGAAGGAAACTTTATTAGATATTTTGTTAAATATGATAATGAAGAAAATAATATTTTAGATTATACTCCCTATTATATAGAAGTATTTGATAAAGAGGATAATTTTGTAACCAATGTTAAATTAATCGGAATAGTTACTGATGATGGTTTAACTATGAATATTAGCCTTCCAGAGGTTGAATTTAACAGTAATGAAGATTATTATGGAAAAGTAATCAAATTAACTGAATTTGAAGATATAACAATGTTTGTTGACAATGATGGTTACTCATCAATAACTTGTACTAAATTTCAAAATACTCTTAAGTATCAGTTTAAAGATGGTCTTCTTAAAAGAGTGGAACATAAATTTGTAAATAATAATATTGATAATATTGATGCCTATATTTTATCTCTTCACTTTCAAAAAGAAAAAGCCGATTATTTAAATAGTTTAGATGAAGGTTCAACAATAGTTAAAGAAACTGATGTTGGTTTTGAAATAATAGCAAATTTAGATTTAACAAAAGTTGATACATATACTCTGGGTGATTATTTAGTCTTTACTTATTACCGCTTAGATGAAGATGCAAGAAAAGTTCATTATGAAATGAAAGCTAAAGGTTATGATTGCAAATGATATTTACAATAAACGACTTTGAAGGTCCCTTAGATTTATTATTACATTTAATAAAAGCAAATAAAATGGATATCTATAATATAGATATTTCTTTAATAACAAACGAATATTTAGAATTTATTGAATCAAATGAAGATTTAACAATTGATGCCTCAAGTGAATATTTAGTAATGGCAAGTGAACTTATTCATTTAAAAAGTAAATTTTTATTAAATGAAGAAATTGAAGATGAAGAAGAATATGAATTTAATAATCCAGAAGATTTAACTAGAAGACTATTAGAATATGAAAAAATTAAAAGTGTCGCAAGTGAGTTTAGAAACCTAGAAGAAAGAAGACAAGAAGTATATACTAAAATACCAAGTAGAATGGATGAATATAAAGATAAATTCACCGATATAAATAGTAATGTAACATTAGATGATTTACTTAATGCCTTTTCTTTATTTTTAAAAAGAGAAGAATTAAAACAGCCAGTAAATACTAAAGTAACAAGAAAAGAATATAGTGTTGAAGAAAGATGTTTAAGTATCAGAAAGAAACTTAAACAGTGTAGTGGTAAAATTAAATTTATTGATTTATTTGAATCTATATCTAAATCATATGTAGTCGTGACATTTCTTTCAATTTTAAATATGACTAAAAATGGAGAAATAATTTTAACTCAAAAAAATAACTTTAAAGATATATACTTAGAAACGAGTGGTAATTAATGAATTTAGAAGGAGTACTAGAAGGTATTTTATTCGTTGTTGGTGATGAAGGTATTAGCTTAAAAGCAGTATGTGAAATAATGGATATAAACGAAAGTGAAGCAAAAGAGCTTCTTAAAAGCTTAAAGAAGACCTATGAAGATAATAAAAGAGGTTTAAGAGTTTCTTACTTAGGAGATGCCTTTAAACTTACAACAAAAAAAGAACATAAAGAATATTTAAAAAAATTAGCTGATAATCCTGAAACTAATGCACTCACTCCTGTAGCTCTAGAAACCCTAGCAATAATTGCATATAATCAGCCAGTAACCAGACTTGAAGTAGATGACATAAGAGGTGTCCAGTCTGGTCACATGATTAGAAAACTAGTTGCTAAAGGCTTAGTTAAAGAAGTAGGTAAAAGTGATCTTCCTGGTAGACCTAATTTATATCAGACGACAAGTGAATTTTTAGATTATTTTGGTCTTGCTACTATAAATGATCTTCCTCGATTTGATAAAAACATTGATGAAGATGATAAAGATCTTTTTACTTCAATTTATAAGGAAAATTAAGTTACCAATATTAAATAAATATCATAATATATACTCAACTACAGGTTGAGTATTTTTCAACTTAGACTTTATTTTAAAACTTAAATAAAAGTTGTATATTTAAAAAGAAGGAGGAAATAGAAATGAAAAATATTAAATGGTATTTATTAATACTTATCGCACTACTACTAGGAAGTTTAATAGGTAATAATCTAAATTTCAAAGAAGAAAAAGAAAAAGAGCTTCCTAAGCCAGAATTAAGTGAAGGAATGAGAGGGACCTTTGGAATTGATAAAAACATCAATGAAGAGACAATTGATAATTATTTAAATCGAAAAGATAGTGTCTACCGTGATGTTAGAATGCTTGTAGATGAGGCTGATTATGAAGCAATTGGAGGCGATTCTTATCTATCAGGTATTATAGACGGTTTTGAAGTAACTCCACTTCCTAAAATAGTTAATGTAAATAACCTACCAGAAGAAGTAGGTGATACCTATCAAGGAGAAACCTTATTTACATTGCTTGATGATGGAAAATATAATATTAATTATAAAGAATCAATGGATTATTTAGAATATCACTTTCCTAAAGATAAAAACATCTTCTTAATGTGTGGTGGTGGGGGCTATGCTGGAATGATGAAAGACCTGCTTATTTCTCTTGGATGGGACAAAGATAAAATTTATAATGTTGGTGGACACTGGTTTTATGAAGGAAATAATAATATTCAAATTAAAAAGACAATTGATGATAAAGTAACCTATGATTTTTATAAATTAAAAATATATGATATTGATTTTGAATATTTAGAAAAAATAAAATGAAAAAAATATTATTATTAACAATAATACTTATTAGTTTTGGTTGCTCTAATAAATTTTATTTAAATGAAAGTTATTATAAAAAAGCTGAAATAATAAAAATAGATCAAGATGAATATAATAGGTTAGTAAACTCTGAAGAAACATTTATTATTTTTATAAGTGCTTTATTATGTCCAGCAGTAACTGATTTTAGAGATATTATTAATGAATTTACTATAAATAATAACTTAACAATCTATGAAATTAATTTTGAAAATATAAAAGAAACTAATTTAGATAAAAAAGTTAAATATTATCCATCAGTCGCAATAATTAAAAAAGGAAAAGTAGTTAGATACTTAGATGCAGATTCAAAAAAAGATAAAGAATGTTATGAGTCTATTTCAGGGTTAGAAGAGTGCCTCGGCAAATATATTTATTTAAATAATAATGCTTGACACTCCTTCTTTTTACTGTTAATATATTAACCGTTATACAAAGGAGTGTTAACAATGAAACTTGGTATTATTTCAGAGATTGAGCGCGATCAAGAAAAGCTTAATTATGTAGCTGTTGAAACCTATGAAAATGAAGATGTTAAAACAATTTACCCAGATATTAAATCTGAACAGTTTTTTTCTTTAGGTGAATTAGTGAAAATTAATAATAATGCATTAAGTAAAGTAAATGAAGAAAACTTATCTATTGAAGAGATTAGTAGTTTATCTTATCTTCTTTATGCTAAAAAAGAAAAACTAAAAAAATATGTTGATTTATACGAAAATTATTATTCTAAATATAAAGAAACAAATAAAGAAACCGATAAAAACGCTTTTATTAAAGTAAAAAAACTAATTAAAATAGAATTACTTATTATTGATAGACTAGTACAAGCTTATGAAAACTCAATTGAAAACATTAATAAAAAAGATGAAACTTTTGAAACGGAAGATATAAAATTAAAAATATCTAATTTCATAAGATATGCGATTTTTAATAAAGTAGATGTAAATACATGGCTTTATTATTATTTTCTGTATGAAAAATATAAAGACAAATTAGATTCAAAATTATTAATCTATCTAGCAGATACATTATTAAATGCTGGAGTATATGGCTGTGAAACTGTTAAACAATGTGAAGCATATGGTTATGCATACTCTAACTTAAGAAGTGACTATTTAAAATTAAATAATAATAATTTAAAATTATAGGAGTAGAAAATGAAAATAGGAATTGTCGCAAATGTTAATTATAATGAAGATCATATTTTAGATAAACTTGTCGTTGAAACAAATGAAAATGGTTTATTAAGTGAAATAAATATAGAAAACCTTCCTAAAGA
>DUUS01000015.1 GCA_012841465.1 Mollicutes bacterium | reverse complement strand
TTATGGTAATATAGAAGTTGCTACAAAGAAAGAGGTAATTTATGAAAAATAAAATAGTAATCGCACTGGGAGGAAATGCTCTAGGAAATTCTCCTAAAGAGCAGCTTGAATTAGTTAAAAATACTGCAAGTAGTATTGTTGATTTAATTGAAGATGGCAACGATGTAATTATAGGACACGGTAATGGTCCACAAGTAGGAATGATTAATCTTGCAATGGAAAATGCTTTTAATTCTAATGTTGGTCCTGAGATACCATTTCCTGAATGTGGAGCAATGAGTCAAGGATATATTGGCTATCATTTACAACAAGCAATCGCAAATGAATTGAGTAGAAGAAAGATTAAGAAAAACTGCTCAACTATAGTAACTCAAGTAGTAGTTTCGGAAAATGATGAAGCATTTACTAATGAAACTAAACCTATTGGATCTTTTTATACTAAAAAAGAAGCAGAAAGTTTATCTAAACAAAATGGATATAAGTATGTAGAAGATTCAGGTAGAGGATATAGAAGAGTAGTAGCATCTCCTGATCCGCTTAATATAGTTGAAATTGACACTATTGATAAAGTAAGTAATCTAGGTGATGTAGTAATTGCTGTAGGTGGTGGCGGTATTCCAGTTATTAAAACTGAAAATGGTTATGAAGGAATTCCAGCTGTTATTGATAAAGATAAATCATGTTCACTACTTGCTACTAGTTTAGATGCTGATATGTTAATAATTTTAACTGCTGTTGAAAAAGTAGCAATTAATTTTGGTAAAGAAAATCAAAGTGATTTAGATAGTTTAACAATAGATGAAGCGGAAAAATATATTTCAGAAAAGCAATTTGCTGAAGGTAGCATGCTTCCTAAAATAGAAGCTTCACTTGATTTTGTAAATAATAGTACAAATGGTACTGCTATTATTACTTCTTTAGATAAATTAAAAGAAGCAGTAAATAATAAAACAGGAACGATAATTACTAAAAATAAAGTTTTAGAAGATAAAAAAACACGATCATTATAATCGTGTTTTTAAATGATACTTTCTAAAGCTAAATATATCATTTGGTCTAATGTATTTTGTCTTTCTTCACTAGTTAAATCAGAATTTTCTTCAAATTTACTATCACTAACTGAAGCAAGACAAGCAGCTTCTTTACCTAAAAGATCAGCTATATGAAATAAACCAAACGCTTCCATCTCACTAGCAAGTGGTTTTACATCACTTGGAATACTATTTCTTAAATGCTCAATATCATGATAAAGATCAAAAACTTCTGATGTATAGATTGTTCCATAGTGAACTGGTATGTTTAGAAGTCTTGATGCATTTAATATTTTTTCATTTAATTTTTTAGAAGCTTCGATTAATTTTTGATCAGTTCTTTTAATAGCATAAGCAAAATTAGAATGAGAAAAGGCATCTTTTCCAAGGACAATATCTCTTACCTTTACTTCACTTGTATAAGCTCCTGAAGAACCAATTCTGATAATTTCTTTAACATTATAAAAAGTATAAAGTTCATAGGCATATATTCCTACTGAAGGAATTCCCATACCACTACCAATAACGGTAACTCTTTTACCTTTATAAGTTCCAGTATACCCAAGCATATTTCTAACATCATTTACTAAAGTGACATCTTTTAAATATTTTTCAGCTATATATTTAGCTCTTAAAGGGTCTCCTGGTAGTAAAACAACATCTGCAATATTTTTTTTATCTGTTACTATATGAATTGGATTCATATTTATCACCATCCTA
>DUUS01000014.1 GCA_012841465.1 Mollicutes bacterium | reverse complement strand
TAATGAAAAACAGATAGTGAAAACAAGGAAAAACCAACAATGACAATAAATAATTTTAATTCCATGTTTTTAAATAAAATAAATACACATAATAAACTATGAAGAAGTATTTAATATTAATAATATCTATTACTAGTTTAATATTATTATTAAAACAAAATGAAAGTTATGGTTTTAATAATTGTTATCTTAAAAAAGAAGTGTTAAATGGAGTAAATCATAATAACTTAAAAGATTATCTAAATAATTCAAGTGTTAAATATGAAAGCATTTGTTCTTTTAATGATTGTTATAAATTAAAAACTAATAATATAGAACAGGAAATTGAAAACTTCATTAAATTTTTAGAAATTAACAAAGATGAAGATTATTTAATTGAAGGTATGATTAAAGGTTATCCAGTAACTGAGATAACCTTTAATCAATGTTTATAATTTCAATTTTTTCTCGGTAGTTCCAAATTAATTCTCTAATAAAAACCGAATAATTATTTACTGGGGTAAGCAAGTAGACATTATTTTTAGATCTTGTTAAAGCAACATAAAAAAGTCTTCTTTCTTCTTCATGAATAATATAATCGTTAGTTAAGATTTTATTTAATATTTGATGATTTTTAATTAAAGAAGGAAAACCTAATCTACTGTTATATAAATTAATAATAATAACATTATCTTCTTCTAAACCTTTTGATTTGTGTACAGTTAAAAATCTTATGTTTTTATTTTCTATTACATTAAAGTTATCTTTATCAATATTATTTCTTCCTAGTATTAATACATTTCCATTTATTTTAGTAAGAAGTTTTTCTAAAGATTTTTGTCTATCTTTATAAAAAACTATTTTTATAGGTTTAAAACTATCTTTGTGGCAAAATGTCTTCTTTTTAATTTGGTGTTTGTTTTTCATTATAAAATTATTCGCGATATCGATTAAACTTTGATTATTTCGATAATTATTGTTTAGAAAAATAGTGTTTGCATCTTTTAAATATGATTTAAAATTAATAAAAAGACCAAGGTCACAGCCACTAAAACGGTAAATAGATTGGTAATCATCTCCAACTACAAATAAATTACCATTTGTTTTATTAATAATTGCTTTTACTAAGTTAAATCTTATCAGTGATGAATCTTGAAATTCATCTATAATAACAAATTTATATTTTAAAGTAACTTTATTTTCATTAATTAATTTAGTAGCATTAATTATTAAATCATTAAAGTCATGTTTATTAGAAGATTCAAGTTCTCTTAAATAAACTATATAAATATCAAGTATTAATTTAAAATAATACTTATTAGTAAAAATTGATTTATTATATAAATTAAATAAAGTATCTATATTACTATAATTAGATTTATAAATATTAATAAAAGAAAAAATTAAATTAACTAATTCATCTAAATTAGAGTTTTTTAAAAGTCTATTATAAATCACTTTAGTTTTCTTGTTATGGGTAGCATATGATAAGAGATACTCTCTAATAATATATTTTAGGTCATAATCATTTGATATTTCAGTGATGTTATCTTTTAATATATTAAGTGCTAATTTATGAAAGGTACTAACATCAACTTTGTGTTTTAATTTATCTTTAATTGAATTAACACTTTCATTAGTAAAAGAGATGATTAAGATTTCATCTCTTTTATATAGATTGTTTTTAATTAAATAATCTACTTTGCCAATGATAGTTGATGTTTTACCAGAGCCAGCTCCAGCAATTACTAAAGTATTGCCAAGGGCTTCTATGGCTTTTATTTGATCACAATCATATTTCATAAGCTATAGATTAAATAATAATTTTGTTATTGTCAAATTACAAATTATTAAAATTAGTCTATCTTTTCAAAGGTTTTGTCTAGGATTGAGTACAAGTATATTTCAGTATTTTTGTTATATTTGTTTTCAATATATTCTTTATACCCCTTAAGCTGCTTGTTATAAGCTTCATCAGTGATATTTTTCAGTTTATAGTCAATTATTTTAATATGGTCTTTAAATTCAAGCATTAGGTCAATAATTCCTCTTTCATACTTAGAATTTTGAGTATTTATAAATTCAAATTCTTTGTATATTTTAGCTTTTTCTATATCTTTTAATATATCACTATTTAAAAAGCTTTTAACTAAATCTTTTTCTTCGTTACTTAATTTAGAATAGTCTGGATTGATAAAATCAATGCTTTCAAGTATGTAATGGAGATGATTTCCTTTATCAATCATATCTTTTTCAAGAGGTGTTAGTAATTTTATTTCTTTTTTAGAAAATGTTTTTGTTTCTAGTTTTTCTTTAGGAATATTAATTTCATTTACATTTATTTTGTTTTCTATAGAAGGTATTTCTTCTTTTGATATTTTATTTGTTTTATAATCAAAATCTGGAACTTCTATATTAGTAATATATCTAGATAAATGATAATAAATAGATGATAATATATCTTGAAATGAACGATAATTAATTCTGGTTAGATAATCAACTATTCTATTATTATTACTTCCTATTAGTTTACTTTCGTCTATATTAGTTAATATAATCATTTTTTCTTGGCATCTTGTTAACGCAACATAGAAGAGCCTTACTTGTTCTGATATCTCTTCAGTAAAGTATTTTTCTTTAAATAAATCATAGACAAAAGTATTTTTATAAGATCCATTAAATGATGGTATTATAAAACCATATTTTTCATCATAAATAAATTTATCAAAAGAATCATTTACATTAAATCTTTTTGAAAGACCAGAGTAATAACAAATATTATATTGAAGTCCCTTTGACTTATGAATATTAGTTAAAGTAACGGCATTTAAGCTTGATGTTGTAGCTGGTTTTTTTATAGCTTTTTTAGATTCGATTAAAGTATCAAAATAATTAGTTATATTAGTTGTGGTTATATTGGTTTTATTTAATTCCTTTGCTTCTTTAATAATATTATCAAGAACAATACATCTGTTTAGAATATCTCCTTCTTTTATCATATTTTCATAAAAGTTAAACTCTTCGATAATAGTGTAGATAAGCTCACTGTTGCTCATATTATCGATATCTTTTGAAATGGATTTACATTTTAAATAGATTTCACTTTCTTTAATTTTGTTTTGAGTAATATCTTCATATAATATATCATCACTAATATTGTATAAATAACTTCTTCCAATACTTAAATAGTTGAATTTATAATCATAATCTTTGTTTTTAATCTTTATAATGAAATCAATAATATTTCTGATTAGATAAGTTTCATCATTATGAAGTATATTTTCATCACTATGGACATTGATAGGGATCTTTAAATAGTCAAATACTTTTTTATAAATGTCAAAAGATGTTGTCCGGTCGATTAATATAGTAAAGTCTTCAAATGTGCATGGTCTTAATTCTTTATCTTTTGTTACTTGGTATTTGTTTTTCACTTTATTTAATATATCAATGCCAATAATAAAAGCTTCATTTTCATCTTTTGACATGTTTTTATTAATTTTATAATTAAGAATAGAGATATTGTTATTTTGATTATTATCCTTATAATCAAGATTACCATGAATCATTTGATGTTCTAGGGCATAATCAGCATTTCCAATATAATCATCCATAATATATTTAAAGATTAAATTTATACCTTCAATTGTTTCTTTTCTTGAGCGAAAGTTTTTATTTAAATCAATCTTTATTCCATTTTTATTATTTTTATAATGGTCGTATTTATTTTTAAATATCTCAATATTAGCATTTCTAAATTTATAAATAGATTGTTTAATATCACCAACCATATAAACATTATTATTTTCAATTAAAGATATAAATAATTCTTGAATATCGCTTGTATCTTGATATTCATCAACCATTATTTCGTTATATTTATTTTTTAATTCATCTACGACTTCTTTATTTTCTTTTAGTAGTTTGATTCCTAGTTTACTTATATCATTAAATTCATAGAGGTTATTTTCTTTTTTATATTCATTTATTTTAATATTAAGTTCTTTTAATATATCAATAATTATTGCTACATTTTCTTTAGTACTTAATAGCTCTTTAATTAAAGTATCTTTATCATCATATAGTAATATGTTTAACTCATCTAAAGTTTTTTTAATTTGAGCTTTATAATATTTAGAAAGATCACTTGATCCTTTTGGTAGATTTGGACTATCCACATTTAAGTTATTTTTAATACTAGTATAGGTAGTACTCTCTATTAAATTAATTAGACTATTTTCTAAGGTTATAAAGTACTCACTTGGAACATCACTTTCTATTTTGTCAAGGCAGTATCTAATATTATCTTTAGTTCTTAAAATTAGTTTTTCATATTCGGAAAATAAGTTTAAAGCGTTATCTTCAGTGTAAAACTTATCAATATATGTATCTAAAAATTCTTCTTTATTAGGAAGCAAATCACATTTAAGGTCTAAACTTAAAATTAATCTTTTAACTCCATCATCATTTTTAATTCCGAAGGTTGTAACAAAGTTATCAAATAAAGAATCTCCGTATTTGTTTTCAAAGATATCATTTAAAATATTTTCCTTTTGAATTGAAATAACTCCTTCATCAATAATACTTAAGTCTTTTTCAATGTTAAGAAGATAATAATATTTTTTAACTAATGAAAGAACATAAGCATCAAAAGTAGTTATATCAGCACTATCGATGAAGTTAAGTTCATTTTTTAACTCAGGTATTTTAATAATTTCTTTTTTAATTCGTTCTTTCATTTCTTTAGCAGCATTATTAGTAAAGGTTAGTATTAATAACTGATTAACACTTACTCCGTTTTTTAATTTAGTAATAACTCTCTCAGTTAAAACGGCAGTTTTACCTGAGCCTGCTCCAGCTGAAACAATAATATTACTTCCAGATTTATTTATAGCATCAAGCTGCTCACTAGTCCATTTCATTATCATCACCCCTTAAGAATGTAAGATCTTTATCTTGATTTAAATATACATAGTCTTTGTCATTAACAAAACAAATTGATTTAAAATTGCAGAATTCGCAGCTAACATTTTTCTTAGCAACTATTTTAGGATTTATATCAAATGCACCATCCATTATATTTTTAGTTGCTTTTTCAATGTTTTCTTTAGTTATTTCAAACATTTTATCAAACTTTTTTTTACTTAATACTTTAGTATAAGCATAAAAGTTGTTGTTTTTAGTTAACCTCATACCATGAATAAGCTTACTATTATCATAAGTTACATCAAAGTCTTTAATTATATTTAAATCATCAATTGTGTAGCCTTTTAATTTTAAATTATCTTCTTTTATTTCTCTTATATCTTTTTTATAATCAAAAGATGGAATAATTCGATTGACATTTTGATAATAAATTCCAGTTATATTTAAATTTGGATTAGTTTTTTTCATTAAATAAAGATACATAGGTAGCTGCATATTTAATCCATGATTTAAAGTTGATATATCTATATCGGGATCAAAACTTTTATAATCAATTATAACTGCACTTTCTTTATATTTCATGATTTTATCAATGAATCCATTAAAGGTAACATTTATTCCATTAATCTCTTCTTCAAAAGTAATATGTTTTTCATATATTTTATCTTGATATAAAGAATCTTTTTCCTTATCTTTAATAATACTTATTATTTCTTCTAAGTCTTTACATACTTTATTTATAAATAATAAATTACCTTTAGTTAAATCAAAGGGGTTATTTTTTAAAAAGTTATTTTTAATATCTTCAATATTAAAGTTATCTTCATCTTGCTTTGATAATATTTCATGAGTTAGAGTACCTAAATATGATGAAAAGGTTTCATTAAAAGGATCAAGCTTTAAAATATGTTCTAGGTAGAATCTAAAACCACATAAATAATAGGTATTTAGTTTAGAATAAGAAAGTCTAAGAGCCTTATCTTTAATATTTATCTTTTTATAAGAATTATCATATATTATTGTTTTAGGATAATTATAATTTAAAATACTTAAGTTATTATTAATATTACCATATTTATAAAAGTCATCTTTTAATATTGCTAAATTAAACTGATTACTTAAATTAGAAAACTGACTATAAGTATATTTATGTTCTTTGTATTTATCTATTAATGAAGATACTTTTAATTCAACATTGAGATTAAATTTAGAAAAAGTAATTGTTAAATTCTTAGTGTTTTTTAATATATCTTCCCAAATATTTAACTCAATATTGTTTTTAACATTTGTTGTTTCTAAAAATTGAGGTTTATTACTATCACTTATATAATCTTCATCTTTATAAAACTTTGGAATATATTCTCTAGCAAAACCAATTAAATAAATATGGTCATCATCATTATAAAAATCATTTTTAAGATCGATTACATTAACGGCATCTTTATACTTTGTTTTGTTTATAAAGGTATTTTTAAAATCATGTTTAATTAAATCATAAACATCTACTAGGTCAGTCCAGTAGTATTTATTAAGTACATTAATACATTTATTTAAAACTTCATTACTTGATATTTCATTTAAATATTTATCTACTTTTTTTAAATTATTTAGTACTTTAGATGAACTTTCTATTTCAAGTAGTGATTTTTTTTCATTTAAGTTAATCGGAATATTATAAAAAGAAAATATTCTTTTTATAGTACTCATATAATCATCACTAATATTACTAATATAAATATTATTTATATTTACTCCGTTATTTATTTTGTTTATTATATCATTTACTATAAATTCAATTTCTTCATTAATACTGTTAAATATATTTACTTCATGGCTATAGTCATTAATAATATCTTCTTTTATACTAGCATTTATTTTATCTAAAATTAGTAAATCAAACTTATATAAATGTTTAAAGCCATAAGCGATAACTTCTTTATCTTTTAAAGAATCAATAAAGAAGTTATCAAAATAAAGAAGATTATTTAAAATAAGTTCTTCTTTTATTTTATTTAAATCTTCAAAATTATCATCAAAAAATGTATAATAAATACTCTCTATTATATCTTTTGAATGAGAATAATTATATTTATATTTTTTCATTAAATAATTAATAGTCTTCTCATCATAATCAAATAATACTTTCTTTTTAACTTCATTTAAAGTATATATTTTAATATTATAAGGTTTATCTAAAGAACTAATTAGTTTTATTAATGGTTCTTTATAATTATTAGGAACTATTAAAATTACATTATCTTTTATAAAATCCATGGTACCACCACTTAAATTATAGCATAATAAAAGAGGTTAAAATTAATATTTAGAATCAATTCCAAAATATTCTTCTAAAGTTATATAATTACCATTATTGTATAAAGTATTTGCTAGGTCTTTACCGACATATCTAAGGTGCCATGGTTCATATTTATAACCAGTAATATGATCTTTTCCCTCTGGATATCTAATAATAAAACCATAAACATGGGCATTATCTTTTACCCAGGCTCCTTCAGGTGTAGCGGCAAATGATGAATCGATTGAGTTTAAGTCAAAGGCAAGAGCACTTTGATGTTCCGAGTGACCAGCTCTGGCAGAGTAGGTATCAGCAACACTTGAACCATCTCTGTCACTATATTTTTTATATAATCTTTCTTGAAGAGAGTAAGCCCTGTAACCACTAGCGATATAAATGTTTAAGCCTAGTGCTAGGGCATCGTTTTTCATTTGAAGCCAGTTGTTATAAGCTGTTTTATCAATACATAGGTAGCATATTTCATCTTTTATTTCTACATAAGTATCTTTAGGAATAAAGTCTTTATCAAGAGGGTAGCTTTTGTTAACAATTAAATAGTTATCAACATAATATGCACCATCTATCTTTTCAATTGTGTAGCCTTTACTAGTTGTGCCAACATAATTTTCTCCTTTTTTATTATCTGGTTCTTCGTT
>DUUS01000106.1 GCA_012841465.1 Mollicutes bacterium | reverse complement strand
TCATTTTAATTTCCCCTCTGTTAAAACACTTGTAATATAACATTATCACCCATTAATGTCAAATATAAACTTCAGTTTTTAGTTGCAATGTTTATTTTCTGAAATTTCGTATAGCATATTCGGATATGCCAAACAACGTTTTACACATTATTTAAAATATTGAATGTTTTTACTCTTTTAGGAAACACTATAATGAAGGATGGTGTTTAAAATAAACAAAGATGTCGAGCTATTAAATTTTATTTATCAAAATTCTGAAATGGGAGTTGATACAATAAATAAGTTAATTGGTATTGCAGAAGATAAACATTTAAAAAAACATTTAAAAAGCCAGTTTCAAGAATATAAAAAGATAAATGAAAAAGCTAAATTATTACTTAACGAAAATGGTTATGATGAAAAAGGTATAACCGCACTTGAAAAGTTAAGAACCTATTTAATGATTAACATTCAAACTCTAACTGATAAATCAGCCTCTCATATTTCCGAGATGCTTATTATCGGAAGTAACATGGGAATTATTAATGCATTAAAGTCTATTAAAGAATATAAAGATGCAAATCCTAAGATTATTAAGCTTATGAAAAAGCTGCTCGAAACCGAAGAAAAAAATGTTGAAGAATTAAAATCTTTTCTTTAATATTAAAAAAATATTATTTTGATAATATTTTTTTATGTAAGGGTAAGAATATACTTTAAAACATATTTTCTATATCTTTTGGTACCTTATCTTCTACAATTGTATTAATAATTTTTTCTTCCATTTCTTTAGAAACATTTTTACCAGTCATGCTTGATAACTTAGCAATAACTGCTTTAAGAGTAGCTTCATCTTTTAGGCCATTGTCACTAACCTGCTTAGCTAGCTCAATAATTGTATCCTTATCAACATTTGTTTTACTCTCAACTTTATCAAATAATTCATCTTTCACTTATATCACCTAGTATATAATATGCCTACTAGGCAAAAAGTTTAATTATTTCTGTGGTATAATTTAATTAGGTGATATTTTTGAAAAAAAGATGTGTTGGAACTACAATTAGAGGAATAAGAACTCCGATTATAAAAGCTGGTGATGATTTAGTAAGTATAACAGTTAATTCACTTTTAGATGCTTCAATAAATCATAACTTTAAATTTAGTGATAAAGACATTATTTGTTTAACTGAAGGAATTGTTGCTAAGGCAGAGAATAATTATGCTAGTGTTGATGATATCGCACTAGATATTAAAAATAAATTTAAAAGTGATCATATTGGAGTTATCTTTCCAATCTTCAGCAGAAATAGATTTGCTCTTTGTTTAAAAGCGGTAGCTAAAGCTACTAAAAAAATCACTTTAATGCTAAGTTATCCAAATGATGAAGTTGGTAATCCTATATTAGATAAAAACTTATTAAAAGAACTTAAAATAAACCCTTTTGCTGATTCTTTTAATGAACAGGAATATTATAATAATTTCAAAAACTTTACTCATCCCTTTACAGGTGTAGATATAGTAGATTATTATAAAAATATAGTACTTGAAGAAAACTGTGAATTAGATATTATATTTAGTAATAATTCTTTAGATATTTTAAAATATACTAAAGATGTATTAGTTGCTAATATTCATGAT
This sequence comes from Mollicutes bacterium, assembly GCA_012841465.1. GTDB lineage: Bacteria > Bacillota_I > Bacilli_A > RF39 > UBA660 > DUUS01. Next base: position 2,086 of record DUUS01000106.1, on the reverse strand, counting down.
AGAGAAAATACTAAAAGAGAATTAATTGATAAAACAAATAAATTATTTTTACTTAGTGACATACTTAATAAAAGTATTAATAATAGTGGCTATAACTCTAAGTATGGAATACTTGGCTCAAATGTAGCAACCGATAATTCTTTAAAATTATTTCCTGAAAATGGAGAAAAGATAATTTTAGAAATTCAAAAAGAAATGAAAAATAAAACTGGTAAAGACCTAGAAGTAATGGTTTACGGAGATGGTGCTTTTAAAGATCCGTCATTCGGAATATGGGAATTAGCAGATCCGGTAGTTGCTCCATTTTATACAAAAGGACTTGATGTTATTAAAGAAGAAATTAAACTTAAGTTTATTGCTGATAATAATTATGAAAATTCTTCTGGTAAAACCTTAGAAGATAATATAAGAAATGAAATTAAAAATAAAAAGATTAAAGAAAAAGATAGTAAACTATCACTTGGTACTACTCCTAGGAAAACAACTGATATTTTAGGTTCACTTGCAGACCTTACCTCTGGTAGTGGCGATAAGGGAACTCCGGTTGTTTTAATCCAAGGATACTTTGATGATTATGCTTCCAAATAAAAAGAACTTAGATAAAAAGTTCTTTTTATTTGGGATTAATTTTTTCTATATTACCCATATAAGGTCTTAGTACCTTTGGAATATTTATACTACCATCTTCATTTAAATTATTTTCTAAAAAAGCGATTAAACCTCTAGGTGATGCGAGAACAGTATTATTTAAAGTAGATAAATATTTAGTACCACCCTCGGTTTTACATCTAATACCTAGTCTTCTTGCTTGTGCGTCACCTAAAGTAGAACATGAACCTACTTCAAAATATTTTTGTTGTCTTGGACTCCAAGCTTCAACATCACAAGACTTAACTTTAAGATCGGCCAGGTCTCCAGAGCAGCACTCTAAAGTTCTTACTGGTATATCTAAGCTTCTAAAATACTCAACTGTATATGACCACATTTTATTATACCAATCCATATGATCTTCATGATTACAAATAACAATCATTTCTTGTTTTTCAAATTGATGAGTTCTAAAAATACCTCTCTCTTCAATTCCATGAGCACCAACTTCTTTTCTAAAACATGGTGAGTAAGATGTCATTTTAATAGGCAGGCTATCCTCACTTATAATTTGATCTTTAAACTTACCAATCATTGAATGCTCACTAGTACCAATTAAATATAAATCTTCACCCTCAATTTTATACATCATGTCTTCCATCTCTTTAAAAGACATAACACCAGTTACTACATCAGATCTAATCATAAATGGAGGAATCGCATAAACAAATCCTTTTTCAATCATAAAATCTTTAGCATATGCTATCATAGCAGAATGTAGTCTAGCAGCATCTCCAAGTAGATAATAAAAACCACTTCCGCTAGTTCTTCCTGATGCTTCTTTATCAAGACCACTGATGCTTTCAAGTATTTCAGCATGATGAGGTATTTCATACTTAGGAATAAATGGCTCACCAAACTTTTCAACTTCAACATTTTCAGAATCATCTTTTCCAATCGGAACACTTTCATCAATAATTTGAGGTATCTCCATCATTTTAGTTTTAATCTCAGCTTCTAACTTTACTTCAACTTCTTCTAAAGCTTTAATTTCTTCATTAATCTCATTAATTGATTTTTTAACTTCTTCTGCTTCTTCTATTTTTTTATCCCGCATTAAAAGACCAATCTTCGCACTTAACTTATTCTTTTCACTTCTTAAGTTATCACCACTTAATTTAGAATCACGATATTTAATATCAAGATTATAAATCTCATCAACTAAAGTAAGCTTATCGTCTTGAAACTTCTTTTTAATATTTTCCTTTACTAAATCTTTCTTTTCTCTGATTAAATTAATATCAATCATTTTCTATCTCTCCTTTTATTTAAAAAAGAATGGTCAACATAGGAGTGCCTTAAAAGCACGGTACCATCCTTTAATTTTTCTTATTTTTATAACGGCCTATAGCCGGAAGCTATTAACTTCACTAATAGGTAGATTCATTAACATTATTAATTAGCTTACACCAAAACACTAACTCTCTATATAATAATT
>DUUS01000105.1 GCA_012841465.1 Mollicutes bacterium | reverse complement strand
TGAGCATTAGCACTTGTTTCATTGATTGCATCTCCATATATAGTTAAATCATAATCTACACCAGTGCCATCTAGTAAATCTTCTTGAGCCGTATAATATCTGGTTATATGTTTGGATCCTATTAAAGATAATTCATTGGAGCTGAAACCACTACTTCCAACATATTCATTATAATAGCCCATAACACACTCCCAAGCACCACCTGACATATCATATACACCATAAATATTATGAGTTGTACTTGCTTTAACTCCTTCTTGAGTATCATATTCATAACCATCGCAAGTTGGTTGGTTATAAGCACTTACACTTGGACCGGAACAACCTGTTTTAAATCCTGTGTATGAGTTATTCCAAACTTCATCTGAGGCACCATACTGCGACTTTGACAAGTATGCTACTGCTCCCCATTCATGATTTGTCATCATATGAGTATCAACCTCTTCTGGTAGCCACTCGTATAAAGGATTATCTTTCATTGCAAGTGTTGTTTTATATGCATTTGAGACATTAATACATCTCCAAGATGTTTCATTAGGTGCTATTAATGGTGATTTAGTTAATACATTATCAGCAATATCACAACTTCCTTCTGTTGTTCCAGATAACAATTCTTCATGAGCAGTAGCCTCAAATTTTGCCACCCAAAAACCAGTATAACCATCATCAAAATCAAAAGCTGGGTGAAGAAAATGAACCATTGAAGTATCTTTTGTTCCAGCAACATATCCTTCTGATTCTATATTAGTATTATTTGATGGTTGGTTTGTTTTGCCTCTTAAAAACTTAACATCGATATCTCCAGCTTCTTTACCGGTTAAAGTAAGGCAATCTGTCGCTGATGTATGATAGCAACTCTCTATCTTATAAGCATATCTTGGTATCCATACCCAGTATGAGCCATCAGCTGATTTTGCATTTGCCCATCTCTTTTCATCATAATCATACCAATCTGGGTCATCTTCAGTTGTATATGATTCATTATTATTATCATCCCATTTAATTGGAGTCATTCCAGTAAAAAGTACAGGATTGTTTGCAATAGTTTTATACCCTTCTCTAATTTCTATATGAGCTGCAAAGTCTTTTCCTTGATCTACACCATGATCAAAGTTTTCTATATAAGGAAAGTATAATTTTAAAATATATTCATGTACTTTAGATTGTTTTGAAGTATTAGTAAAATTACCACTTCCTAGTATTATATCTTTTTTACCAGTGGGTATTCCTACTTGATTAGTTACCGGTGGTATTACTTCTCCATTATTACCTGTATTATTTGATTCTAAAGTATATGTTAAAGCATCATTTCTAAAAGTATTATTATCAAGTACTAAAACTACATGATAGTCTATTAAATCTTCAGATGAGTTTTTTCCTGTTAGAGTAAAATTCTTTATTATAAAAGGATCACTTTTAGGAAATATATTTGGAACATTTATATTTTCTCCGCCACTATAGACTATTTCTATAATTCCTGAGCCAGTTGTTATTGTTGTTGATTCCTCTGGATTATTTATTCTAGTACCAAAGTAAGCATAAGAAACACCTACTATAGTAATAACTAAAATTATTAATGTTAATAATAAAGACATAAAAATATTTTTGTTTTTTTCCATATAGTTATTGTTCCTTTACTATTAATTATTTTATCATATTAATTTATAGTTAACAAATATAATTTTTGATTTTTATATTGTATTTTAAATAAAAAGATGAATTGATAATAGTCCATCTTTAAATTAATAAAAGATTAAGTTAGAACACCTCATTTTGGATAGTCATTAATATAGTATCTTTATTTCTATAATGTTTTAAGTAATCTGTAATTTTTTGAACATCTAATTCATTAGCAATCTCACGATAGTTTTTAATTATTTCTTTATAATAATCATAAAAAAAACGATTTTTATTTCTAATTAATTCAATTAATAGTTTTTCTCAATCATAAATATTTATTGTTGCATTGTGAGTTTTTAAAGTCGTTCTTCCTAAATTATGTAAAGTTTTTTTCATGTAAGTTACCTCAAAGCCATTTTTTTCACTTATTTTAGCACTTTCTTCAATAGCAAGATAATTCTTTTTTGGAATCATATCAGTTAAACCATAAAAATAAAATGCACTGTTCAAAGTAAAAACTGCATTAGGATACTTTTTTGTAATAATTTTTAGTTCGTTTGTGTATTCATCCTCACTGTATACATTTCTAGAATGTTTATACAATACTTCTTCATCTAGTAATTTTTGGACTTGATATCTACTTCCAAATTTTTCTAAAGCTTCTTTATATGAATATAACATTTATACATCACCTAAATATAGTTTATACATATTTTCTGGTTTTGTTAAGTCCAAACCCGAAAATATGTTTTTTATATTCACAAATTAAAAAAACTGAAAAATTCAGTTTTATCTATTACCATCACGGTTTCTTTTTTTACGAGCATTTTTCATCATTTCTTTTTTTTCATTTCTTCTTTTAACACCTGGCTTATCATAATGTCTGTGTTTTTTTACCTCAGAGGGAGTTCCAGATCTTGCTACTTGAGATTTAAATCTTTTATAAGCTCCATCAAGATTACCATTTCTAACTTCTACTCTAGTCATATAAATTTCCCTCCTTTCAAAACTATAATTATTATAGCATTCATGATTAAGTGGTGCAAGTCTTATACAGTAAATTATTAAAAAAGACTTGTTTTATAAGTCTTTTAGTTATTATTTGTCATATTTGTTTATTATATTATTTATTCCTGGTATCTTTATTTTATCAAGCTCAGTTAATTTCTTTGCTGATTTTACTGAAAGTATTTCATATTTTAATAAAACATCAATACTTTCTAAGTTAGCTACCTCATCATTTAAATTAGGATTACTTACAATATCATAAACTTCTTTAATTGATAAATAAGTATCGCCTATAACACTAGAAAGTATTGGAGTACTTTCTAATATTCGGTTACCGTATTTACTCTCAGTAACCTTCCCTGAAGTAGAACCTATCATCCCTAGGACAAAAACAAGTACAAATGATACTATAAATCCTTGAAGAAGACCAACTACTGCCCCTAGTAATTTACTAGGTATTCCGAGTATTATAGTTGAATTTATAACAAAGGTTATTATTCCAGTAATTTTATTTACTATTTTTAAAATAATACCCAGTAAGAATATTGTTAAAAGATAACTTATTGCTTCATAAATTAAAATATTATAAGCATATATTCCAGCAAACTTACCACCTAAGTTAAAGAATGGTAATTTTTCATATAAAAATATTGAAATAGGATTCTTTAAATAAAAAGCAATTATAAATATAAATAAAGATCCAACAAAAGTTACTACACTGCTTAATAGTCCTTTTCTAAAACCATTAAGGGCACAAAAGAAAATTAAAAATAAAATAATCCAATCAATAAAATTCATGTTTAGCACATCCTTAATATAAGTATATACTAAATATTAAATAAAAGAAAGGAATTATTTTAAAGTTTTTATCGTTT
>DUUS01000104.1 GCA_012841465.1 Mollicutes bacterium | reverse complement strand
TTTAGAAACTTTGCTAATTATTTAGGTAGTATTTTTAATGTTATAATATTATTTTTTAAAAAAGAAAATATTCTTGTCTCTTTTTCAGTTATAATTGGTCTTAAAGCGGTTTTAAGCGCTACTACAATGTCTTACTTTTTAACAAAGAAATTCAAAAGTAAGAATAAGTTCTTTATTCCGATTAGTCTTTTATATGCTTTTAGTGCTTATATGCATGCTTATTACTGGAATTTAATGTGGCTCGATTCAATGATTTATCTACCTATTATTATACTTGGAATAGAAAGAATGATAGATGAAAACAAATCATTATTATATATAGCATTTTTAGCACTTGCACTTCTTTCAAATTACTTTACTGCGTATATGGTTTGTTTATTTTCGGTTATTTATTTTATTGTCCATTTATTTATAAAAACAGATAAATTTAATATTAAAGAAATTGGTAAGAAGTCTTTTAAATTTATTATTTCATCAGCTCTTGCTGGAGGGTTAACTGCTTTTATTTTAGTTCCTCAGTTCTTGGCACTTCAAACTACTAGTGCAACAACTGATGCTTGGCCAGATAGCCAGTATTATGCCTTTACTTTATGGGAGTTTTTTGGAAATCACTTTACTGGAGTGGGCCCTACTATTTTTGCTTCTGATTTTACTAATGCTGCTAATATTTCAGTAGGTATACTACCAATAGCACTTTTCTTATTATTTTTAATTAATGCTAAGATAAAACCAAAAGTTAAGATTGGTTATAGTTTTATTATATTGTTTTTTGCTATAGGCTTCTTTTATGCACCTCTTGATTTTATCTGGCATGCTTTTCATGTTCCTAATGATTTACCTTATCGATATACATTCATCTATGCTTTTGTAATGATTATTATAAGTGCTTATTCTTTATTTTATATAAAAGAGCATAAAATAATTAATGTAAGTGTTATCTTTATTTTTACTACTTTACTTGTTTTAGTTCTTTATTTATTTAAATTCGAGAATATAGATCAAAAAATGATTATATTAAACATAGTAATAATATCTGTTTCTTATATTTTATATTTAATAGGTAAGAATTATCCTAAAGTGGTGAAATTTACTCCTTATATTTTGATATTATTAATTAGTGTTGAATGCATACTAGTTGCTAACAAAAACTGGGATGTAACTCAAATTAACGATGATTTTTATTATAAATATGATGAGATACAAAATACTATTGATTATATAAAAGAAAATGAAAAAGATGATATGGTTAGATTCGAAAAGACATGGATTTTAACCTATAATGATCCTTCTTGGTATGATTACTATGGACAAGGAATGTTTACATCTGTTGGTTATGAAAGTATGGCTAAGTTAAACATAAGATTAGGAATGCCAGGAAATCACATCAATAGTTATCATTATAAAGATAATACCCCTATATATGATTTATTATTTAATATTAGATATTATATGGGTAATTTTAGAGATAATAAGCGTTATAGTGAGTTTTATGAAGAAAATGGAATGTATACATACAAAGCTAAATTTGACACTAATTTAATGTATCATGTATATCCAAGTATAATGTCTTGGAATCATAATTTAGCAGATCCTTTTATGGTTCAAAATGAATTTATAAGAACTAGTACAGGAGTAACTGATGTTCTAAATTATTTAGAAGCTTCTAATGAAGAGGTAATCTACAGTGATAATAATAATACCATCTCAAAATTAACTGTTAAAAATCCCGGAGATACAGTATATTTTTATATTAATAGTAGTATTGAATTTATAATTATAGGAGATACAATATATCACACTGAAACAGATAATTTTGAATATGCTTATAATGTAGAAGATGAATATGATATATATCATACTGATAATATTAGAGAAAATCATATTATTCCTTATAATAGTTATGAAGAGGATTTTAGTGTCTATGTTGGTTATGGTCATCATTCATGGGGAAATCCATTAATTTATTATATTAATAATGATGCTTTTTATCACGCTGTAAATATATTAAACCAAAACAAAATCAATATAACTGATTTTAAAGAAAGTCATATATATGCTAATGTAGAATCTGATTATT
>DUUS01000103.1 GCA_012841465.1 Mollicutes bacterium | reverse complement strand
CCATAGGCACAAGTAATGATAATATCTGGTTTTAAATCAGTTATTTTTTGGTATTCCTTTTTTATATTTATAGGGCTAAAGGTTTCAATATTGTTTTCTTTAGCAAACTTTTTTACTTCACACTCTGTAAGAACTTTTTTTCTTCCGACATATGCATCAGGTGAAGTAACTACCATAATTACATTCGTGTTTTTAATTAAAGCATCAAGTGCGGGAACACTAAAGTTTGGAGTTCCCATATATACTACTTTTAGTTTTTTCATCTTATCACCAAATTAATTATATATAATAAAGTATATTTAAGCAAATAAAAAAAGCATTAAGCTTCTTTAGTAAAATAAACATCATACCAAACTAGAAATGTATAAATAGTCCATATTTTTCTAGAGTTATCTATATTTTTATAATAATGATTATTTAGTAGTTTTAATATATATTTTGTATTAAAGAAATTATGACTATTTTCAAATTTTTCTTTAACAAGATTATAGATGTCTTCTTCTTTTAACCAGGTTCTGATTGGTACTGGAAAACCTAATTTTTCTTTTTTAGATACTTCGTGATTTAAAGATGAAGATACTGCTTTTCTAAAGACATATTTAGTATGACCATCTTTTAGTTTATACTTAGTTGGTATCTTGCTAGCAATATTAACAATCTCATCATCTAAAAACGGTATTCTTGTTTCAAGTGAGTTAGCCATATTCATCTTATCAGCTTTTAATAAAATATCATCAATTAGCCAGTTGTTTATATCAATGTATTGCATCTTTTGACATTCATCATATTTAATTGCTTTTTTATATTGATTTTTAGTTATGTCTTTAAAAGTAATATTTAATTTTTTTTGATTGATTAATCTTTTTATTTCTTTTTCATTAAATATATTAGCATTACCAATATATCTATCTTCTAATTTAGTTCCTTTTCTTATTAAAAAATTAATTCCGAACTTTTCAGGAAAGATAGATGCTATTTTAGCAATAAGTTTTCTAATGATAAATGGTATTTTAAGATACATTTTAACACTATAGGGCTCTTTATAAATAAGATATCCACCAAATAATTCATCAGCACCCTCACCTGATAAGACCACATCGACATCTTTACTTGCTAAGTTTGAAGCAAAATAAAGTGCGGGTGCTGCTGGATCAGCTAGTGGCTCATCCATATGATACTGAATATAAGAGAATTTACTAAAATAAGTTTCTTTATCAATATACTTATATTTATTATTTAGTTTCATTTTTTCAGCAAATTTTGATGCATAGGTTATTTCATCATAGATTCCATTTTTAAAACCAACGGTAAAAGTATTATCTACTTTACTTACAACTGATAGATATGATGAGTCTACTCCACTTGATAGAAAAACTCCTACTTTTTTATCTTTAGATAGATTGTTTTCTACTGATTCTTTAAGTAATTTTTCTAACCTTTTGATATAGTATTCAATGCTTTCTTCTTTTTGAGTGAATTTAAATTCGTAGTACTTCTTTATTTTAACTTTATTATCTTTAAATGTTAAAAAGTGTCCTGGTCTTAATTTAAATACATTTTCAAAGAATGTATCAGTAGATGGACTATGTTGAAAAGAAAGATAAGTACTTAATTTGTCTTTATTTAATTTTTTTATAAATGAAGGATGTTTTAAAAATGCTTTAATTTCAGATGCAAACATAAAGTCTTTATCTTTATGGTAATAATAAAGTGGTTTTATTCCCATTTTATCTCTAACAATAATTATTTCATTTGTTTTAAGATTATATAAAGCAAATGAAAACATTCCTTTTAATTTTAAAAATAATTTATCTTTATATTCATCATAACCATGAAGTAATACTTCAGATTCTACATTTGTTTTAAAAATATATCCTTTATTCTCAAGGTCTTTTTTTAGTTCTTTATAGTTAGTAATACTACCATCTAAAATAGCAGTTAAAGATTTATCTTTATTAAATAAATTTTCTTTATTTCGCTCTTTAAAAAGACTTCTAAAACCAAGGGAAATATAACCATCATTAAAATAACCTTCTATATTTGGTCCTCGGTGTTTTAACTCTTCATTCATTTTAATTATAGTTTTACTAGATTCATTATTTTTAAGAACTCCAACAATACTACACATAATTACTCCTT
>DUUS01000102.1 GCA_012841465.1 Mollicutes bacterium | reverse complement strand
TATATCACCAGGAACATATGATATATCACTGTGTATAATAGTACTATCTTTCCAAGGGTCTTTATTAAATACTTTAATATTTCCATCAGTTTTCTTTATTAGTCCGAGTATTATTCTTATTGTAGTTGTTTTACCAGCACCATTAGGTCCGATAAAACCCACCACATCTCCCTTTGTTATGTTGAAAGTTACATCTTTTAAAGCCTCTGTTTTATTGAAGTTTTTCTTTAAGTTTTTAATTTCAATTATTCTCTCCATATATACCTCTTATAATAAATTATAACATTTATTAGTATTTATGCTACATATTACCTTTAAAAACTTAAGAATTTCAATTGACTTAAAAGCAATCCTATAATATAATTAAGCAGCAAGAGAGATGTGGAGGTGCTACAGATGAAAAGAACATTACAAAGAAATAATCGAAAGAAAAAGAAAAAGCATGGTTTTTTTGCGCGTAAGAGAACAAATATATTAAAAAGAAGAAGAAAAAAAGGTCGCAAAATACTTTCTAGATAGCCACGTGAGTGGTTTTTGTTCTAATGGAGGGATATTTTGAAAAAACAAAATCGAATTAAAGAGAGTAGAGAATTTAACAATATAATTAAAGTTGGAACAATGTATAAAAATAAAGATTTCTTTATATATTGTTTACCTAAAAAAGAGAATAATATTCGATTTGGAATTGCTATTGGAACAAAACTAGGTGGAGCGGTTGTAAGAAACAAATTAAAAAGACAAATCAAAGGAATTATAAGAGAAATATATAATATGTTTCCTAATAATAAAGACTATATTATAATTGGTAGAAAATCTATAACCGAAAAGGATTATCAAAAAATAAAAGAAAGTCTTATTAATATAGTAGAGAAGGTGGAAAGTTGAAAAAGAAAACAAAAGTTATTATTTTAATATTACTGTTTACACTATTTGTTAGTGGTTGTGGTAATTCCAAATATTTAACTGATAAAGATAATAAAAGAATTATAAATGAAGCAACTGGACAAAGTTTAAGAACAGATATTTTATGTAAACCTGAAAATAAAGATACACTAAAGATATATGAAGAAGCTAAAGAAGATTTAGATATTGAAATTGAAAAGCTTCCAGATTGTAAAAATATAAAAATATATGATTCAGATCATTATACAGGTCTTTGGGCAAATTTATTTGTAATACCACTTGCTTGGGTAATTATAAAGGTCGGTCTTTTAGTAAAAAATTATGGTATTGCGATAATGCTTGTAGGAATATTAATTAGAGTAGTTCTTACTCCTCTAACAATAAAAACCGCAAAGCAAAATCAAAATATGGTAAAAGCTCAACCTGAATTAGATAGACTAGAAAAGAAATATGAAGGAAAAGATGATTCAGATGCTATGATGCAAAAGAGTCAAGAAATGCTTGCTATTTATAAGAAGCATAAGATAAATCCAGTTACAAGTTGTTTAACAGCATTTATCCAGCTGCCACTGTTCTTAGCATTTCTTCAAGCAGTAAACCGAATTCCAGCAATATTTGAAGAGAAGTTGTTTACGCTTGAATTAGGTAAAACACCGCTTGTTGGTTTAAAGGATGGTAATTACTTTTATATTATTTTAATCTTACTTATTATTGCTACAACATATTTTTCATTTAAATATAGTATGAACTCATCATCAGGATCAACTGAGCAGAAGAATCAAATGAAGTTTATGACAAACTTTATGCTTGTGTTTATATCGATTGCTTCATTCAGTTTACCAACCGCAATCGCATTTTACTGGGTATCAACAAATGCATTTGTATTTGTTCAAAATTATATTATAAGAAAAAGGAGTAGTTAATATGGAGTTATTTTTATACGAAGGAAAAGATGAAGAAAAAGTTTTAAATAAAGCTCTTGAAGACCTTAGTTTAACTAAAGATGAAATACTTTATAAAAAAGAAACCAAAAAAGGTGGTTTATTTAAAAGTACTACATACAAATATACAATTGTTAAAATGGAAGAGATAACTGAATATGTAAAAACAGTTTTAGAAGATATTTTAACTGGTATGAATCTTAATGTTAAATATGAAACTAGCATTAGAAACAAACAAATTAATATCAAGATGTTTTCTGATAATAATGCCATTTTAATCGGAAAAAATGGACAAACCCTATCAGCTCTAACACTTTTAACTAAACAAGCTGTATTTAATCAAGTTGGAGTATTTCCATATATTAATTTAGATGTAGAAAACTATAAAGATAAACAAATAATGCATCTAGAAAGACTAGCAAGAAATATTGCAAAAGAAGTAAGAGAAACTAAAACACCAGTTACTATGGAAAACATGAATTCTTACGAAAGAAGAATTGTTCATAATGCTTTAAATGACTTTAAAGGAATTAAAACTGAAAGTGAAGGCGAAGAGCCTAACCGCTGTGTAGTTGTTAAACCAAAAAACGATTAATAAAGGATCGCTTGAAAATTACTAATAATTTTCAGCGGTTTTTTTTTGATTAATTTTTGTTAAAATACTATTATCTTTTAAAATAATTTTCTAAAGCTAGTATATTTAAATTAATTACATCAGACAATTTGTAGGCACTTGTGTTGACTTGTGCAGGCAATTAGTCTAAACTGATGTTGGGTGAGATAAATGATATATAAATACAATGAGCTATTAGGAAAATATAAAAATAGGTATCAAATTACAAAAGCTTTGGAAAATGATGAACTTTTCAAAATTGAGGGTGGCTATTATAGTAATAAAAATAACCCTAGTGAAATGGAGATTATTAATAAAAAATATAGAGAGGCGATATATACTATGGATTCAGCTTTTTATATGCACGATCTAACGGATGTTATTCCAACTGAACATCATTTAGCAATAAACCGAAAAAGTAGGAAGATATCCAATCCCAATGTTAAGACTTATTTTACTTCAGAATCTTTTTTTGGGGTAGGTAAATCTAAGATGGAAATAGACAATGGACTAATTGTTAATATATATGATAAAGAAAGAATGCTTATTGAACTAATTAGGAATAAAAATAAGTTACCTTATGATTTCTATAAAGATATCATCAATAATTATCGGGATATTATTGATACAATTGAAATAAGAAAAATTGAAGAATATTTAAAATATTTTAAAAATAGAGAAAATATATATAAGATTATTAGAAATGAGGTATTTTAGTAGGCAAAATATATTTTTATAATAATTATAACTTTTTCTTTAAAATCTGCTATAATACTAGCTGGAGTTGATTTTAATGGAAAAAACAATCTGTGCTATATCAACTGCTCCTTTAAAAGGAGCAATATCAATCATTAGAGTAAGCGGAAAAGATGCTATTAAAATAGTTAATAGTGTGTTTTCTGGTGCTGATTTATCAAAAGTTAAAAGTCATACAATCCATTATGGTTATATAAGTCATAATAATGAAAAAATAGATGAAGTACTTGTAACAGTAATGAAGTCGCCTAGAACATTTACAACCGAAGATACAGTCGAAATCAATACGCATGGAGGTATTGCTCCAACTAATAAAGTACTTGAAATCCTTTTAAATAATGGCTGTGAATTAGCTGAGCCAGGTGAATTTACTAAAAGAGCATTCTTAAATGGAAGAATAGATCTTATTAAAGCAGAAGCAATAAGTGATCTTATTAATTCTGAAACTGAAAAGGCTAGAAAACTTGCTGTTAATCAAATTAGGGGAACAGTTACTAAAAAGATTGAAGACCTAAGATCTAGTCTTATAAGTTTGATGGCTAGTATAGAAGTAAATATAGATTATCCTGAATATGATGACGCAGAAGAAATAACTAAAGAAGTATTACTTCCTTCATTAAAAGAGTTAAATATAAAGTTAGTTGATTTAATTAAAGAATCCGAAAACGGAAAAATTATTAATCAGGGAATAAATGTAGCTATTATAGGTGCTCCTAATGTTGGAAAAAGCAGTATTTTAAATGCTTTAATTGAAGAAGAAAAAGCGATTGTTACTAATATTCCTGGTACTACTAGAGATATAGTTGAGGGAAAAATTTCTTTAAATGGTATTATATTAAATATAATAGATACTGCAGGTATAAGAACAACTACCGATTTAGTTGAACAAATCGGTGTTGAAAAGAGTCTTAAAGTAAGTAAGGAAGCAGATTTAGTTATATATGTTATAGATAATACTAAAGAAAATATAAATGAAGATATTGAGCAGCTTAAAGAAATTAAAGATTCTAAAGTTTTAGTATTTGTAAATAAAGATGATTTAGAATCTAAAATAAAAAAAGAAACATTAAAAGATTATCATTTGGTAACAGGTAATACTGTTAAAGAAGATGGATTAAAAGATTTAAAAAATAAAATAATTGAACTGTTTAATATAGATTATTTTGAAAATACTGATTATACTTTCTTATCTTCGGCAAAACATATATCTCTTGCTAAAAAAGCAAAGAACTCTATTGATAATGCTATTAATAATTTAAATGAAGGAATTTTAGTAGATATGGTATCTATTGACTTAAAAGAAAGCTATGATTATTTAAGTGAAATAATTGGTGAAAAATATAAAGATGATTTATTAGATGAACTATTCTCTAAATTTTGTCTAGGAAAGTAGGTGCATTATGGAAAAATATGAAATTATTGTTGTCGGTGGTGGTCATGCTGGAATAGAAGCGGCTCATGCTGCCTGTATTAGAGGTCACAAAACTCTTTTAGTAACTTCTAATTTAAAAAACATTGCAAATATGCCCTGTAATCCATCAATTGGGGGAACTGCTAAAGGTATAGTAGTTAGAGAAATAGATGCCCTAGGTGGTTTAATGGGAAAAGTCGCAGATAGAAGTCATTTTCAAATAAAAATGCTAAATAACTCAAAAGGACCTGCTGTTAGATCTTTAAGAGCTCAAGTAGATAAATTAAAATATCCTCGTGAGATGTTAAAAGAATTAAAAAAGTTAGATAATTTAACTATTAAAGAAAGTATGGTTAAAAGTTTAATTGTTGAAGATAATAAAGTAGAAGGAGTTGTTTTAGAAAACAATGAAAAAATCTACTCAGATATTGTTATATTAACAACCGGAACATATTTAAAAAGTAAAATCTTAATTGGTAGTGAAATTATAAATGAAGGAGCTGATGGTAAAAAACCTTCAGTAACCTTAAGTGACAACTTAAAAGAACTTGGTTTTGATCTAATAAGATTAAAAACCGGAACACCACAAAGAATCTCTAAAAAATCAATCGACTTTACTAAACTAAAAGAAGAAAAAGGAGACTCTACTCCATGGACTTTTAGTTATGAAAATAAACCACTTTATAATTTAGAAAGCCAGGAGTCTTGCTTTGCTCTTTATACAAATGAAAAGACTCATGAATTAATAGATGATAATTTACACTTATCGGCTATGTTTAGCGGTAATGTAGAAGGAACCGGAGCAAGATATTGTCCTTCTATAGAAGATAAAATAGTTCGTTTTAAAGATAAAAATCGTCATCAACTATTTTTAGAGCCAGAAAGTAAAGAACTTGATAGTTATTACTTACAAGGATTTTCAACAAGCATGCCAAGAGATATCCAAGAAGCTATGGTAAGGACCTTACCAGGGTTAGAAAACGCTGAAATACTTAAATATGCCTATGCTATTGAGTACGATGCAATTAATCCTTATCTTTTAAAAGCATCACTTGAAACAAAATTAATCGAAAATCTATTTACTGCAGGTCAAATAAATGGAACCAGCGGTTATGAAGAAGCAGCAGCTCAAGGTATTATGGCAGGAATAAACGCTTCTTTAAAATTAAAAAATGAAAAGCCATTTATTTTAAAAAGAAATGAAGCATATATAGGCGTACTAATAGATGATTTAATTACTAAGGGAACTACTGAGCCTTATCGTTTACTTACATCAAGAGCAGAGTTTAGACTTATTTTAAGACATGATAATGCTGATTTTAGATTAAGAAAATATGGATTTGAGTATGGACTTGTGTCTAGATCTATTTATAATAAACTTCTTGATAAAGAAAAACAGTTAGAAGAGCTTATAAATATATTAAAAGAAATTAAAGTTAATCCAAAAGATAAAGAAATTTTATCTAAATTAAAAATAAAAGAAATTAATACTAGTTATAGTTTATATGATCTTACTAAAAGACCAGAAATAACTATCAATGACTTTATTGATTTAAAACTAATTAAAAATGAATATTCAAATGAAGTAATTGAGGCAGCTACTTTTAATATAAAATATGAAGGTTATATTAAAAAGACTTATAAAGAAGTCGAAAAACTACTTAAACTTGAAGCAAAAGAAATACCTGAAGATATCGATTATGATAAAGTAAAGAACCTTGCTACTGAAGCAAGAGAAAAACTAAGTTTAATAAGACCTAGAACTATAGCTGGAGCTACAAGAATAAGTGGAGTTAATCCACCTGATATAGCTGTTCTTGCAGTTTATTTAAAAAAGGAATATGGTAAAAATGAATAAAGAAGAATTTATAAAAGAACTAAAAAAATTAGAGGTTCCTGTTAAAAATATAGATATGTTAGATATATATTATAAATATCTTAATGAGTATAATAAACATACAAATTTAACATCTATAACTGAAGAAAAAGATGTTTATCTAAAACATTTTTATGATTCTTTAACTATATGTAAGACAGTTGATTTAAATAAATTTGAAAGTCTTCTAGATATAGGAACAGGAGCAGGTTTTCCAGGTCTTGTTTTAAAAATATTTTATCCTCATTTAAAAGTAACTTTACTTGATTCAAATGGTAAAAAGATAAAATTTTTAGAAAATCTAAGTCAAAAATTAAATATAGAGGTTAATATAGTTAACGAAAGAAGTGAAGACTATATTAAAGAAAAAAGAGAATCATTTGATATAGTAACTTCAAGAGCAGTTGCTGATTTAAGTATATTACTTGAATTAGCACTTCCCTTTGTTAAAAAGGGAGGCTACTTTATTCCTTTAAAGGGAGAAGTAACAAAGGAATTAAATGATTCTCAAAATGCCTTAAGTATCTTAAAGGGAAAAATAATAAAAAAAGAAGAGTTTTTTCTACCAATTGAAAATAGTAAAAGAACAATTCTTTTAATAGAAAAAACAGATAAAAATAATATTAAGTATCCCAGACAATTTAATCAAATAAAAAGAAAACCGTTATAAAGTTTTCTTTTTTTCATCATTAAATAATGATTTACTATTATAATCTCTTTTCATTTCATTTATTTTTTCAATTAAAAATAATTTTTCTGGTGAGTGTAAATCATAATAAGGACTTTCTTTGGTAATTGGCTTTAATTCATATTCTTCATCTAATACTAAATCCGCTTTTAAACTATACTTAGCCATAGCCTTACCATCAATTGTTCTCTCAGGAAGGTTAACATACCCTTCTGGTAAAATAGCATTTCCATCGTGAAGTACGATTAAGTATTTTTCAATAAAGGGTCTTAGACAAAGTTTTTCAAGATCAATATAACCAACAAAAAGAATGTCTTCGTTTAAGTCTTCATCATAAAACCAGTGATCTTCAAAAATTCTTTCATTCCCATAAATATCTACTCCATCATATAGAGTATTATAATCAAAATATTTCATAATTTCTCCTAAGTTAGTATTATAGTTTAGAACTCTCCTAAAGTTAAAAAAAAATTTGGTTGAATTTATATTCAAAATACAGTATTATATAGATATAGAATAAAAAAGGGGCTAGATGTATGGACACTAAGCAAATAATTGAAATGATAAGTATTGAAAATATTATCCCAAACAGGTTTCAACCTCGTTTGACATTTGATGAAGATGGATTAAATGAATTATCTGCATCAATTAAAGAGCATGGTATTATTCAACCACTTGTCTTAAGAAAATTAGGTGACAAATATGAAATAATCGCTGGTGAAAGAAGATATAAAGCAGCTACAATGGCTGGTTTTACTGAAGTGCCTGCAATTATTTCTAATTTAAATGATAATGAAAGTGCTGAAGTAGCTTTAATTGAAAATGTTCAAAGAAAAAATTTAACTTCAATAGAAGAAGCTAAATCCTATAAAAAGATTTTAGACAAAAATTATATTAGTCAAGAAGATCTTGCTAAAAGACTAGGCATTTCTCAATCAACAATTGCTAATAAACTAAGATTATTAAATTTAACTAATGAAGTTCAAGAAGCATTATTAAATGAAAAAATAAGTGAAAGACATGCAAGAAGTTTACTTCAAATTGAAAACCAAGAAGAGCAAGTTAAAATGCTTAATCGAGTTATAACTGAGAGATTAACCGTAAGAAAACTAGACCTTGCTATAAAAGAAATGGTGCCAGATGTATTTAACACATCAGTTAATAAAACAGAAGTTTTTGATGATAATGTTAACCTTGATGCACTAAACATTGAAGAAAATAAGCAAGAAGAAAATCTAAAAACCGATGAAACTCAAGATGTAAACCAAGCAATACCGGTTAATATATTTAATCAAACTCCAGAAGTAACTCAGGATGAAAATAAACCATCAGAGTTAGAAATATTTGATGAAATTACTGATGAACAAGAAACTGTTGATGAGCAAAAAGAAGTAGCTCCGATAGTTCAAAGTGAAGAACCTAAAGAAGAAATAGATCAAATAAATGAAAATGAAGAAACTGAATCTGAAATAAAAGAACCTGAAGTAGAAAAAGAAAAAACTTCTCCTCTTGAAATAGATGTAGAAGCTATTAAAGAAAATGCTGAAGATATAATTCCTAAAGAAAGTAAAAATATTTTTGATAATATATCTAAAAATGTCTATAATTCACTTGAAGATGAAGCAGCAAATTTATCTTTAGATGGTTCTAAAGAAGTAGAAGAGGAAATAGATGAAAAAGAATTAGATGTTCCTGATTTTACTCCATCTGCTCCAATTATAATTAAAAAAGAAGAAGATGAAGAAAGAATTAAACCTAATAATCTTCCAACCGCAATTCAAGCTTTTCATAAGTTAGAAGAAGATATTAAAAAAGTGGGTTATAAGATTACTAGTGAAGAGTTTGATTTTGAAGATTTATATCAGATTATAATAAAAATTGAAAAAGATAATAAATAAAACGCAGAAATGCGTTTTTTTTAAAAGTTAGGCTCTGATCCTTTCTTAAAATAAAATAAAGTATTATGTTTGCTTTTAGGATTATACTCACCAGTTATTCCATCTAAAGGAAGAGCTACTATGTTGTCACTTGGTTCATACCAAGTGGTTTCTTTATCTTTTAAAGCATATTCTATAGTCTCAGCCCAAATATCTTTAATCTTCCTCGAGTATATTTTATCAACATTTTTATTAATATCATTACCACACCATATTAACATTAATATATCCGGATTATATCCTGCAAACCAGTAGTCATAATCAGTTGTTCCGCTTTTTAAAGCATATTTTCTAGTTATTTTTGGTCTAAGTGATATTACTGTCGGTGATACATGATCAATAAATGCTGAGTCATATGTAGTAGTCATAAGTTCATTTAATATATATACATAATCTTGATTTAAAACCGGCTCTGGATTTTCTTTATGCTCGTAAATAATATTTCCTTCTAAGTCTTCAACTCTTTTTATAAAATAAATATCATTATAATTACCATAGTTTGCTAGAGTACTGTATCCGTGAGCAAAATCAAGTAAACTTAACTCTAATGTTCCAAGTGCCAGTGATGGAATTGGCATTATTTTTTTATCTATACCTGCTAAATTTAATGTATCTACTAAAACCTCTTCTCCTAAAAAAAGATGGGTTTTTACCGCAAAGATATTATCAGAATAAGCCATGGCAGCAGCCATAGTAATATCTTTATTGGCATAAATACTTGCATAATTAGTCGGACTATATGTTTGGTTATCAGCAAAGACAAAACTAGTAGCCGCACTTTTAAATGTAGATGAACTTGTCATGTTATTTTCAAGGGCTGCATAATAAAGAAATGGTTTTATAACCGAGCCTACTTGTCTTTCAGCCTGAGTTGCTCTGTTAAACTGGCTTTTAGCATAATTTACTCCGCCTGTAAGAGCGGTTACTCCACCTGTTTTCGGATCTACTATGATACTAGCCATTTCTACTTCATCATTTTGTACTTCTTTATTTATTTCTTCTTCTAATTTTCTTTGTATATCAACATTAAGGTTAGTGTATATTTTTATTCCACCAGATTTGATTAAAGATTTTGGTACTGAATTTATTGTCTTTAATTCATCGATTACTGCATCATGGTAGTACATAAATGTTTGCAGATTATTTATTTCTTTTTTTCCATGAAGAATTATATTATCAAAGTTTAAATTGTTATATTCATCTTCAGTTATATAATTATTATCTAGCATACTTCTTGCAACTATCTTTGCTCTTTCAATAGATCTTTCAAAGTTACCAACGGGATTATAATTTTCAGGACTTCTTGGTATTCCCACTAATATAAGAGCTTCTTCTAATGTTAAGTTATGACTTTTTTTATCAAAATAATACTGGCTAGCATTTTCAATTCCAAAGTTACCTCTTCCAAAGTTGATTGTGTTTAAATATCCTTCTAATATTTCTTCTTTAGAATAATGAGTTTCTAAATTGATAGTTAAAAATGCTTCCTCTATTTTTCTTTCCCAGGTTTTATCAAAATCAAGATACATGTTTTTTACATACTGCATTGAAATAGTAGATGCTCCTGCAGTTATTTTTTTACTTTTTAAATTATTATACATTGATTTAACAATTCTTAAATAATCAAAACCTTGATGATTATAAAAGTGTTTATCTTCAACACTTATTATTCCGTTTTTAACATAATCACTTATTTCACTTAACTTTACCCATTCTTTTCCACCATGACCATGATAAACTATATTTTCATCACTATCATACATTACTATTTTATTTTCACTATTTAAAGAAATTTCATCAGAAAAGTAAGCAAATGCGTAAAGTCCAGAAATGCTTACTATTGTGCAAATAAATAAAAAAATCATCATTTTGATTAAAAAGTTTACATATTTCATAGCTCACCATTATTATTATGTAATAAAGTGGACTTTTTATGCTATTATATCTATGAGGAAGAGATTTATGATAGAATTTTATAAAAACGAAGAAAAAATTGAACTTGAAACAAATAATATTAAGTTTGATCCCCTAACTTTAATAATTACTAAAGAAGAGGAAGACTATACTATTATTTTAGATTTTATGAAAAAAGAATGTTTTATGCATTTAAATGATAAAAATCAAAGATTCGCAATTGAAGTAATTCATATGGATTATAGTAGTGAAGAAAACAACTGGACTTTTAACTATGAACTTACTAGTGAAGAAGGTATTAAAAACACTATAAAATTAAGTTATTAAAATGAGCAAAATAAGTTATTGACAATATAATATATTGTGATAGAATTATACTGTTTAAAAAGAGAAAAAGAGTGTAATATATACACAAGGAGGATATATGAAAGTAAAGCTAACTGATGAAGAAATAGATACTTTGTCGTATGATGATGTCGCTTATTTAATATTAAAAGAATATAAAACAAAAATGAAAATTCAAGAATTATTTAAAATGGTAATCGAAGCAATGAAATTACCTGAAGATTTATTTACAGAAGGTATTGGAGACTTCTTTGAACTACTACTTACTGATAAGAGATTTATTATGCTTAAAGAAGGTTACTGGGATTTAAAAGCTAATCACAGTGTCAAAGTCTCTTTAGATGAAGATGATGAAGATGATGATGACGAAGAATTTGACATCGAAGAAGAGGAAGAAGAGCTAGAGGAAGAAGAAGTAGACTACGAAGAAGATGTAGACGAAGATGATGATGACGGTCTTGGAAATCTAGTCGTTATTGATGAAGATGAGGACTAGCTATGCCTTTTTAAATAATTATTAGAAAGGTTATAAAATGATCGATAGATTAGAAGTAATAAAAGATAAATATGAAGAGCTTCAAAAAGAATTAACTAGTGATGATGCTATTAATGATTATAAAAAAGCTCAAAGTATTAATAAAGAAATATCTTCTTTAGAAGAAACTGTTACTAAATATAAAGAATATCAAGATATAAGTAAAGAAATTAAAGATTTAGAAGAAATGCTAGCGGATCCAGATTTTGCTGAAATAGCAAAAGCTGAGCTAGATTCTTTGTATGGAAAAATAAATAAATTAGAAAGTGAACTAGAACTTCTCTTAATACCTAAAGATGAGCACGATGGTAAAGATATTATTATGGAAATAAGAGGAGCAGCAGGCGGAGATGAAGCAAATATCTTCGCAGGTGATTTATTTAGAATGTATTCTAGATATGCTGAGAGTAAAAAGTGGAAAATTGATGTAAACAATGCCCTTGAAGGAACAAGCGGTGGCTTTACTCAAATCGAACTTTCAATCAGGGGAGAAAATGTCTATTCAGAATTGAAATTTGAAAGTGGAGCACACAGAGTTCAAAGAATACCAACTACTGAAACTCAAGGTAGAGTTCATACATCAACAGCTACTGTAGTAGTAATGCCTGAAGTAGAAGATGTTGAAATAGAAATTAAAAACGAAGACTTAAGAATAGATGTCTACCGAAGTGGTGGTAAGGGTGGTCAAAGTGTTAATACAACCGACTCAGCTGTAAGAATAACTCATCTTCCTACTGGCATTGTTGTAACTTGCCAAAATGAAAGAAGTCAAATTAAAAATAAAGATAGGGCAATGAAAGTACTTAAAGTAAAACTATATGATTTAATGATCGAAGAGCAGCAAAGTAAAAGTGATTCAGACCGCCGAAGTAAAATCGGAACTGGTGATAGGTCAGAGAAGATAAGAACTTATAATTATCCTCAAAACAGAGTAACTGATCACCGCATCAACTTTAGTATAATGCAGCTAGATCAAGTTATGGATGGAGACTTAGAACCAATAATTAATGCTTTAATTGCTGAAGACCAGAAAAGGAAGTTAGAACATGGAAAATAAAATTAGTGATCAAGATTTATTGTTACTTAAAGCTAAATATAGAAATATTAAACCTATTTTAAAAAAGATTGAAAAGGGATATCCTATTCAATATTTAATCGGAAATGTAAACTTTTGTGGGTGTAAAATTAATGTTAATAAACATACTTTAATTCCTAGATTTGAAACTGAATATTTAGTTGAAAAAACCATTAAATATATAAAAAAATTAAATTTAAATAAGTCTTCCGTACTAGAAGTTGGAACAGGTAGTGGATGTATTAGTATTATATTAAAAAAAGAACTTAAAACTTTAGAAATAACCTCAATTGATATTAGTAAAAAAGCTTTAAAAGTAGCAAGTAAAAATGCTAAATTAAATAAAGTTAAAATAAATTTTATAAAAAAGGACGTATTTAAATTTAATTTAATAAATAAATATGATATTTTAATAAGTAATCCACCGTATATATTACCAAAAGACAAAGATAAAAAACTTAAATATGAACCAAAAAAAGCTTTATATGCAGATAATACTGGTCTTAATTATTATAAACAAATCTTTAAAATAGCAAGTAAATCATTAAATCCTAAGTTTTTAATCGCCCTTGAAATAGAAGAGACTATGGGAGATAAAATAAAAGAAGTTTCAAAAGATTATTTTAAAGATGTAGTTATAAAGTTAGAAAAAGATTTAGCAGGTAAAAATAGATATATATTTATATATACTGAATAAAAAAATAAAACTCTACCCATTATTAAGTTAGAAAGGTAGTGTTTTTAATTGAAAAAATTATTAATTGTAACATTATTTATAACAGTGGCATTAGTATATATGAAATCTATTAATGAAAGTATAGTGATTATTCCTGAAAACTCACTTAGGTTTAGACTAATTGCAAATAGTCCATCTTTAGAAGATACGGTAATAAAAAATGAAGTAAAGGTAAAAATAGAAAAAGACATAGCAACTCTACTTAAAGAATCAAATAGTATTAATGAAAGTAGAAAGATCTTAAGTAATAATTTAAATATTATTGAAGACAAAGTAGAAGATGCTTTAAAAGATTATAATTTAGATTTTGAAGTGAATTTTGGTGAAAATTATTTCCCTAGAAAAGAATACAAAGGAGTAGTATATGAAGAAGGATTATATGAATCCCTAGTAATAACTCTAGGAAATGGTAAGGGAGAGAATTGGTGGTGTGTACTCTTTCCTCCTCTTTGTTTTTTAGAAAGTAGTGATGATACAAGTGATGTAGAATATCAGTTTTTCATATCAAGTATAATTAATCATTTTAAATAATATACTTACCTAAAGAGGTCTTTAATGATTAGTATATTATTAATAAGTTTTGCCTTAAGTATGGATGCGTTTTCTCTTTCAATAAGTCTTGGAACTACTAATATAATCGAAGATAATAAAAAATTATATTTATTATTTATTACTCTAATGCATGGTTTATTTCCTTTTCTTGGTTTATTACTTGGAAATATAATTATTAGTAATATTCATATCAATATAAATATTTTTTTAATTTTACTTTACATTATAGTAGGCACCTTAATGCTAATTGAAGAAGACAATAATAAAATAAATAATTATACAGTTCTAACTCTTCTAATACTCGCATTTTCCGTAAGTTTCGACAGTTTTTCCATAGGTCTTGGGTTAAAGTATATATCAAGGTATACAAAGACATCCCTTCTCTTATTTGGTCTTACTAGTGGGATATTTAGTTATATTGGTTTGAACCTTGGAAAAAGCTTTAAAGAAAGTTATGAAAAGTGTGCTAATATAGTAGGAGCCACAATTTTATATATACTTGCAATTGTAAACATAATCAAATATTTCCATTAAAGGTTTGACAAAGTTACTAATAAAATATATATTAAAAACAGAACTTTGTGAGGAAGTGTAAATTTGAAAAAATTAATAATTGAAGGAAAGCATGAGCTTTCTGGAAGAATAAAAATTGGTGGAGCTAAAAATAGTGTTGTTGCTTTAATACCAGCAGCAGTCTTAAGTGATGGAATATGTACTATTTATAATGTTCCTGATATAAGTGATGTCCACCGTTTAATTGAAATGCTAGAACTTTTAAATGTTAAAGTAACCTTTAAAGATGAAACTTTAATTATAGATAACACAAATGCTAAAAACAATGAGATACCATCAAACCTTGCTGAAAAACTAAGAGCAAGTTATTATTTTATGGGTTCTCTCTTAGCTAAATATAACCATGCTGAAATATCTTATCCAGGAGGATGTTCAATTGGAGCAAGACCAATTGATCTTCATATTGGTGGTTTTGAAAAACTAGGAGCAAAAACTTCTATAAAAGATAATAATTACACTATAAAAACAAATAACCTAAAAGGAGCAGATATCTTTCTTGACTTTGCAAGTGTTGGAGCAACAATTAATTTAATACTTGCTGCTACTAAAGCAAAGGGAACAACCAGAATCTATAATGCTGCTAAGGAACCCGAAATAGTAAATGTAGCTTCATTTTTAACAACAATGGGAGCTAAAATATATGGAGTAGGTACAAGTGAGATAACTATTGAAGGAGTTGAAAAACTTGGTGATGGTATTGTTGAAGTAATACCAGATCGAATAGAAGCCGGAACCTATCTTATTATCGGCTCACTTCTAGGAAAAGACCTAGTAATCGAAGGTATTATCAAAGAACATTTGGGCTCGGTTATAACTAAACTAAATGAAATAGGATGCAAATTAAAAATAAATGGCTCAACTATAACCGTAAATAAGTGTGATAACTTAAAACCAGTTAAAGTAAAAACTCTAGTATATCCTGGTTTTCCAACAGATTTAGGTCAGCCAATAAGTACACTTTTAACTCAGTGCGAGGGAGTTTCTCTTTTTGAAGAAACAATTTATGAAAACAGAATGAGACATATTCCTCATTTAAATGCTATGGGAGCAAATATAAAACTTGATGATAAAACTGCCACCATTAAAGGAAAAACCAATCTAACTGGTAAAAAAGTAGAAGCTACTGACTTAAGAGCAGGAGCTGCTATGCTAGTTGCTGGCATGATAGCAGAAGGTACTACAGTTATATCAAATATAGAACATATCTTAAGAGGTTATGAAAATATAGTCGATAAGCTATCTAAAGTAGGCGGAAAAGTTAAAATAGTCGAAGAAATTATTTCAATTGCAAATAAGTAATTGTATGATATAATAATTATTGTTATTTTCTATAACTAAATATAGTTATGGCGGAAGGAGACATATTATGAAAACTGAGAATATTAAAATGCAAAAAAGCACTATGAAATGTTCTTGTGGAGCTGAGTTTGATACTCTATCAAACAAAGATGTCCATAATATCGAAACTTGTAATTTATGTCATCCATTTTATACAAATAAAGTGGGTACTCATAAAAAAACTGGTGCGGTAGAGAAATTCAATAAAAGATATAATATCGAAGACTAGAAATACTCTGGTTTTTTTCATAGAAGGGAAAGAATTAAATGAAAATTGCAATCGGAACAGATCACAACGGAGAAACTATTAAAAATGAAATAATCGCTTATTTAGAAAACAGAGGACACACAGTTTCAAACTTAAGTCCTAGTAATACTCCACTAGATGATTACACAGACTATGCACTAGCGGTAAGTAAAGCAGTAGTTAATAAAGAAGTAGACTATGGAGTACTACTTTGTGGTACAGGAATAGGAATGTCTATTGCTGCTAACAAAGTACCAGGAATTAGAGCTGCCCATGTATCAAATGTTAATGAAGCAGCACTTAGTAAAGAACATAATAATGCTAATATTATTACTTTAAGTACTAAAAATAATATTAATGATACTATTAAAATGATTGATGTCTTTATTAATACAGAATTTAAAAATGAAGAGCGTCATGTTAGAAGATTAAATAAAATTTCTAATTATGAAAATGGAACATATGATGTATAAAGTACTAATTTATACTTTATCAGTATTAGTAAGTACTTTTGCAGTCTCTGGTATTAATTTTAATAATTTTTTTAAAAAAGGTTATTCAAATGAAGCTAGAGCCTTTGTCTTTATAATTATAATCGCACTTGGTTATTTACTTGGTAGTTTTATAATTGAATTTTTAAATATAAGTAAAATTATATAGGAGGCAATAATCAAAAAACTATTATTAGTAATAATATTTTTAATACCAATAAGCATAAGAAGTTTTGTAGTAAAATACAAAACTTTTGTTTTTGATGAAAAAATTACCGAAAAAAACCAAAATGAAGAAATAACAATCTACTTGCTAGATAAAAACCTAGAATTATCACTTGATGATTACATAACTGGAGTAGTATCTGGTGAAATGCCTGCTCTTTTTAATAAAGAAGCATTAAAAGCCCAGGCAGTAGCTTCAAGAAGTTATGCTTTATCTAGAGTTAAAGACAGTACTGTAAATATAACCTCTACTATAAATGATCAAGTCTTTTTAACCTATAAAGAAATGAAAGATAAATGGAAAGATGACTTTAATACATTTTATTATTCTTTAAAAGATATAGTAAAAGAAACAAATAATGAAGTAATGTATAAAGATAATAATATATTAAAAGCCTATTACTTTTCTATGAGTAATGGCTTTACTGAAGATTCAAGTACTGTCTTTAATGAAACTGGTCTAACTAGTAAAAAGTCTACTTGGGATAATCCTAGTATAACTAATTTTATTTATGAAAAAAAAATAAGTAAAAATGAATTTAAAAATAAACTAAACATAAATACTAATAATATATTTATAGATAATATAAAAAGAAATAAAACTGGTAGAGTAGATACTCTAGATATTAACAATATAACTTATACTGGAATTGAAATAAGAAAACTTCTATCACTTAGATCAACTGATTTTGATATAAAAGAAGACGAGAGTGGCTTTATAATAACAACTAAAGGTTATGGCCATGGGGTCGGAATGAGTCAATATGGTGCTAATGGGATGGCTAAAGAAGGCTATAATTATAAAGAAATATTAAAACATTATTATGGAGATGTAGAAATATCAAAATATAAGTATAATTAAACAAAAATTACCCAAACTTTAACTAGGAAGGTGAATAATGAAACCAAAATACAAGTTAAAAAGTTGGGTAGTAATATCAGTATATATAATTTCTATTGGAGCTATCGTAACTAGTTTATTTTTAATCGGTAAAACTCTAAAGGAAGCAACTGCTTATGACAATCTCTCTTATATTTACAGAGGAATTATTAGTAACAGAGATGTACCTGTTATTGAATATGTAAATGATGAAATATTTAAACCCTATGAAAATGAAACGGTTAAAGTATTAAAAGGATACTATGACAGATCAGATGATCCTAAAGTACAAGAAAAAGCATTAATATATTATCAAAACACTTATATGCCAAACACTGGAATACTTTATAGTAGTAATGAATCATTTGATGTTATCTCTGTTCTTGATGGTAAAGTTGAAGATGTAAAAACCGATAATTTAATCGGAAACATTGTAACAATTAAACACTCCAATAACTTATTTACATCATATCAAAGTTTAAATGAAGTAATGGTATCTGTTGGTGATGAAATTAAACAAGGTGATTTAATAGGGACAAGTGGACCAAATCAAATAACTCCCGACAGTGAAAATATGCTACTTTTTGAAGTCATATATAATGGTGTTAATATAAACCCAGAGTCCTTTTATCAAATGAATATCAAAGATCTATCCTAAAAGATGCCCCTAATATATATACTTTATTAGGGGTGTTTAATATTAAAACAAGAATAATAGAAGAAGCGAACTTTATTATTGACAATAATGCAACAATAAGAAGGGCTGCTAAAGAATTTAATTTAAGTAAAAGTACTATTCATAAAGATATGAGCGTGAGATTAATTAAAATTAATCCTTTTCTATACAAAAGCGTAAAAGAAATAATGAATAACAATTTAAAAACAAGACATATTAAAGGTGGAGAAGTAACAAAACTAAAATATCAATCATTAAGGAAGTGATATTATTTATATAGTAAAGCTTACAGATTCTAATATATTTATTTATAATAAAAAGACAAAAGAATTAAAAACAAAAGAAATAAAAAAGAATATAATTAAAGATAATAAAATTTATGATTTAAATAAAATAATTAAAGAATTAAAAATAATCTTTTTTAAAACAAAGGGACTGTTAAAACCTAAAGTAAAAGTCCTTATAAGTAAACATCTATCTCCAGCAGAAAAATATCTGTTTAGAAAAACTTTTTTAGAAATACCTAATATTAATCATAAACTAATAATTGAAAATAATCTCTTAGAATCAAAGAAAGAAATAATTGTTTGGGAAAATATAATCTATTTAAAAAAACCAGAAAATATATCTAAAGAAATATTAAACACACTAAATAAAAACATAATAATAGGAATAAGTTCTTTATACAATAACTTAAAAAATAACTATGATAATATCTATGAATATGAAAATAGCGAATTAATTCTTTTTA
>DUUS01000101.1 GCA_012841465.1 Mollicutes bacterium | reverse complement strand
TAATAATATTTACTGTTATATATTTAATTTTTATAAATAAAGATTCTTATGAATTTAAACAGATAATATCATCTGATGATAATATCACTATAAATGGTGTTGTAGCTTTCTCTGATAAAAAATCATCTATTTATATATCTAATATAGATATATTAGATGACAGTGATAATTATCAAGTAATCGAATGTACATTATATGAAAATATTGGTAATGTTACTAAAGAAATAAGTAGCTGTGAAAAATACTCTAAAGACTCTGGTAGTGATATATCTTCTTTATTAAAAGATATTACTTTTAAGGTAGATGATTTTACTAGATCATGTAAAAACTTTAAAAATAATTCACTTTTTTTAGAAATAAACGGCATTAATGAAAATAATCAAACAATTAAATATGAAGTACCTTTAAAGATAGAAGATACTTGTAGTTAAGTATTAATTATTTTATTTTCAAAACTAATTTTATTTCTTTTACTTCTTTTTACTTTAAGAAGCTGTTTATCTGCTTCATCGATAAGTTTTAAATAATGGAACTTATCTTTTTTATCTTTAAATGAAACTCCTGCACTTGCAGTAACGAAGCAAGATATTTTTTGGTTTGCTGAATCTATTTTTAAATTTTCTATATTTTTTAAGATTCTTTTAGTAATGTTGATAACATTTGACTTATTAACATTGTTTAATATAACAATAAATTCTTCTCCGCCAAATCTAGCAACAAAATCAGTTTCTTTCTTAGTTGAGTTTTTAATAGTATGAGCAACTTTTTTTAAGCAAATATCACCTTCGATATGACCAAATTTATCATTATAATCTTTAAAGAAATCAATATCTATTATAATTAAAGCAATATTATTAACTTTATTTAAGTTTTTTAATTTCTCTTCTATTCCATGTCTGTTTAATAAACTGGTTAGTTTATCAGTTTGAGCTTGCTTAATTAATTTATTTTTACTTTTTTCGAAATAGTTTAACTTAATAAAATAATTATAAAAATTATAATATATTATTTGAGTAAAAATAATTAAAAATAAACTTATAAATAACAAAACTCTAATGAATGAATAATCATTACTTCCAGATATTATTAAATATGCTGGAAATAAATTTGAAAAAAGTAAACATATTAAAATATCTTTTAAATTAAGTAGGGGACCAGATGCAAATAAAAGTATTAATAAAGCTAGGATATAAAAGAATTGTTTGTTTATATCAAGAGTTAAAAGATAGGGAAAATAACTATTTAAAGTAATGATTATAAAAAATACATAAAGTAATTTAGAAAGTTTTAAATAATCTTTATCATTTTTTTTATTTTCTATATTAAGAGATAAATAAACAATAAATATTAAAGTAATAATATTAAAAAATAAAAAATAATCTCTACTTTTTACTACAATGCTGGAATCTTTAAATAAAATAACATTAAAAAAGTTAAAAATAATTACTAAAACACCAAAAATAATAGATCTTTTAATATTAAATAAAGAAAGATCCTTTTTGATTTTCTTATTTTC
>DUUS01000100.1 GCA_012841465.1 Mollicutes bacterium | reverse complement strand
TTTAAAATTAAGTGATAATTCATTATTTCTTCTGTAGAGTTAACACCTGTTAAAGTAAATGTCTTTGTTACAAAAGGATCATTACTTGGAATTATATCTGGAGCATTTAAATGCTCTCCACCTTCAAATGTAATTTGCATTACTCCAGAACCTGTAATTAATGTTGAAGATGTTTCTGAATTTACAATTCTTGTTGTAAAAGCAGCAAATGAAAAAGATATTATTGTTATAAATAATATTAATATTAGTAATAATAAAATTGTATTTATTTTTCTTTTATATTTCATTATGTTCCTATAATAATTTTACATTAAATAACCTTTCTAGTCAATGATTACAAAACAAAAAGACACTTACTTTATTCTGTGTCTTTTTGTTTGATTTATGATATTTGAGATTTTAGTACTTCTACTGCTTTTCTCATTTTTAAATCATAATTAATTACTTCTTCATCGCCTACCATTTGTTTTATTTCATCTACAGTTGTTCCATAAATTTCAGCGATTTTTTCTATTTCTTCAGTTACTTCTTCTTTAGAAATAGTAATTTTTTCGTTTTCAGCAATTTCTTCAAGTAAGTATCTTGATTTAATTCTACTTATAGCTTCAGGTTTCATTTGCTCTTTAAGTGATTTTATATCTGTTTTAGTCATTTCTAAGTATTGCTCTAAGTTAATACCTTGCATTTGTAATTGTTGGCCATATTGATTTATAATGCGGTTTAATTCTTCATCGATAATTTCTTCGTTTATTTCAACTTCTACATATTCGCCTGCTTCTCTTAATACTTTATCAAGATAAACATTTTCAGCATCTGCCTCTTTATGTTCTAGTAGGTGTTTACTTATTTCACTTTCTAGTTCATTTTGAGTTTTTATATCTTCATAACCTAAGTCTTTATAAAATTCTTCATTTAACTCAGGTATAATTCTTTCTTTAATACCGATTACTTTAACAGTAAACTCAACATCTTTGTTTTTTAACTCTTCTGTATAGTCTTCTGGAAATTTAAGTTTGATTACTTTTTCTTCATTAATTTCCATACCGATAAGTTGTTCTTCAAATCCTGGTATAAAAGTATTTGATCCTATTTCTAGAGGATAGTTCTCTCCTGATCCACCTTCTAGTTCTTTTCCATCTACAACTCCCTTAAAGTTAATTGTAGCTGTATTTCCTTTTTCAACTTTACCTTCGGTTTTTTCGATTATATCAGCGTGTTTATCTCTTAGATTTTTAATTTCATTTTCGATTTCTTCTTTAGATACTGAAACTTTTTCTTTTTCTACTTTTACTTTTTTATAATCACCTAGTTTTACTTTAGGTTTTTCAATTATAGTAAATTCAAATTCAACTTTTTTCTCTGATAAATCGATTACATCTGCTTTTGGTTCACATACTGGTTTTAGTTTATCTCTGTCAATTGCACTTTTTAAAGCATCACTTATAACAGTATCAATAGCATCATTATATAGTACTTCAATTCCGTATTTTTTTATAAATACATCTTTAGGTACTGTTCCTTTTCTAAAGCCATCTACTTTAGCTTCTTTTCTTTGTTCTTTAAATGCTTTATCTAGGGCATCTTCCCAAGTTTTTCCTTCTACAGTTTCTTTTACTTTCTTAATATTTTCCATCTTTTCTCCTCCATATAAGACTGTTTTATTATACTTTATATATCAAGTTTATGCAACTAACTGAAAAAAAATTGTTAACTAATTTTAACAATTTTTATATTGTAACTTCCAGTTGGTGATTCTACACTTAAGATATCGCCAACTTTTTTATTAAGAATTGTTTTTCCAATTGGTGATTCATTTGAGATTTTATTTTCAAATGGATTTGCTTCCATTGAACCAACAATATGATATTCTTCAGTTTCATTATCATTTTGATATTCTATTACTACAGTTGATCCTAAGTTAACTTTATCTTTTTCTTTATTTTTTTCAATTATTTTAGCATTTCCTAGTATATGTTCAAGTTCGCTGATTTTTGATTCTACATCTGCTTGCTGTGTTCTTGCTGCATCATAATCTGCGTTTTCAGATAAATCGCCTTGTGCTCTTGCTTCTTTAATTGCCTCGATAATTTGAGGTCTTTTTTCTGTCTTTAACTTTATCAGCTCTGCTTCTAGTTCTAGAAAGCCTTCTGAAGTTAAAAGTATTTCTTTTTTGGTCAATTTTATTTCCTCCTTGTGATTTAAAATCTAGATAAGAATACTACAAAATATTCTAAATGTCAAATATTTTTACACGCATCATATCAAACTTTGATACGGGTAAGTCTTTCTTTATTTTTATGATCATTTTTGGATGATTAGCAACGGTAATTTCTTCTTCTTTTTCATTATAAATTTTATCAATTTTTATCGTTATATCTTCTATATTAGGTCCGAAGAATTGTACCTCATCACCTATTTTAAAATGATTTCTTTGCTCGATAGTTATTACTCCATCTTTGTTTTCAAGAACAATACCTAGAAAGTCTTGATTAGATACTTCTTCTCTTGAAGTTAAAAAATATTGATCTAGAGAAGATGCCTTTTGATTAAAGAACTGAGGAGTACTTTCTCTATTTGCACATCTTGAAAGAACATTTTGATAATAGTTATTATATGACTCACTAAGAGTATTAGTACTTAGTTTTTTTAAAAGGTTTTTATAAACATGAAGTACTGTTGCGATATAATATATACTTCTCATTCTTCCTTCAATTTTAAATGAATCAATACCAGAATTAATCATTTCCATAACTAAAGATGACATATTTAAGTCTTTAGAAGCCATAAAAAAGTCTTCACTAATAACATTTTTATCTTTATCTTTTAAGATAAAGTTCCATCTACATACCTGGGCACATCCACCTCTATTAGAATCACGGTTAGTACTATAGTTAGATAAAATACATCTACCACTAAAACTTGTACACATTGCTCCATGTATGAAAGTTTCAATGCTAAGGTTAGTTGCTTTTTTAATCTCTTTAACATCTTCTTTCATTGCTTCTCTAGCAAGAACTATTCTTTTAGCTCCCATTTCTTTATAAAAAAGGGCGGCTTCTTTATTTAAAACGCTTGCTTGAGTAGATATATATCTATTTAATTTTAAATTTAATTTATTACATAAATCAAGAACAGAGACATCACTTACCATTATTCCATCTACTTTTATTTTATCTAAAAAGATTAAGTATTCTTCTAAGCCTACAAAGTCTTCATCATGAAATACAATATTTACGGTAACATAAACTTTTTTATTTAAACTATGAGCATATTTTACTGCTTTTTCTATTTCTTTATTAGTAAAGTTTTTAGCATTAGCTCTTAGTCCATAGTCTTGCCCTGCAAAATAGACAGCATCTGCTCCATAGTGAAAGGCTATATTTAATTTTTCAGCATCTCCTGCTGGTGCGAGTAATTCTACCATATTAGTCCTCCAATTTATAGATTGTTTCTTCATGTAAAAACTTTTCTTCAGTATTTTTTAGTGTTTTTAAATTATCAAATTCTTCAAATTTTAAATCATTTATTAAATAAAACAATATTTTCGAATCATCAATTTTTTCTAAATAAGGAACATAATTAAATGGTTTATCATAAAAAAGGATTGTTCCTTTATCATTTTCTTTTGCTTTATAACTAATATCTTGATTATGTACTTTTAAAAATCCTTCTTTAACTAAATTAATGTTTTTATGTTTACTAAAGAAACTTAAAATAGGTCTTCTAGAATACATAGCAGCATTTAATCCATATACATTAAGTACTACTTTATTAGTTACTTTACTTAAAATATAATTTATTTCATCTAAGGTTAGTTCATTTGATAATACCGCACTTTTAACTCTTTCAAGCCAAAAATTAATACTTCTAGAGTTTATTCCAAAGTGACTTTGATTCCATATTAAAGGAATATTAGTATCTTTTAATATATAATAGATACCTAAGTCTTCAAAAAATATTCCTTTGATAAAATCAAGATCTTTTATTATCTTTTTAAATTCATTTATAGTTTTAGTATCCATTATTAAATTAATATTTAAATATACATTTACATCTAGAGTTTTTAACTCTTCTAACTTAAATGAATTATAACCAATACTAAAGTTGTTGAGTGCAAAAAGAAAATTAGTTATCCCAATTTTCTTATATTTCTCAATTTCTTCTAAATCAGTTATATTTATTAATACTTTACTCTTTTTCATTATTTCTTTTAATGCTTACTGATAAGCCATCTCCTATATCATAAAATTTAGTTATATATTCTTTATTATTTTTTAAATATTCAATATATTTTTCAATTTTGTCAATTATACCTCTTAAGTTTTTACTTTTAACGGTATTTTTTTTATTTACAAGACCATGAAAATTTAAATTATCAGTGATAATAACTCCACCTTTATTTAAGTAATGACAAAACTTATCAAAATATTTAATGTACTGACCCTTTGCAGCATCAATAAAGATTAAATCATAGCTATGACCAGCTAAATTAACTTCAAGAGCATCATTGTAAACAACATCAACTCTTTTATCAAGACCACATTTATTAATGTTTTTAACTGCTTCACGGTATCTCTTTTCATCTTTTTCAATAGTTGTTATTTCAACATCTGGTGATGCATTAGCCATTAGTATAGCTGAGTAACCGATGGCAGAACCTATTTCTAAGACTGATTTTACATTATTTAATTTAATATATTTCATTATAAATTTAATTGATTCAACTTCAATTATCGGAATGTTATTGGTTTTTGCATACCTCTCCATTTCAAGTATTGTTTCTTTCAATTTATATGCCTCCTAATATTCAAACCATTTGCCTTCTCTCTTAAGCTTATTTATTATATCATTATGTTCCCTTAATGTCTTCGTTAAATAGGTGTTTTTCTCTTTATCTGCAACAAAGTAGTAATAATCATGCTCATCTGGTGTTATTACTGCTGCTAGTGAAGATAAACTTGGACTAGCAATTGGACC
>DUUS01000099.1 GCA_012841465.1 Mollicutes bacterium | reverse complement strand
GTTTCATTAATATCGCATAAATCCATTTTTGTCATAATAATAACTCTTGGCTTCGAGCCAACAATTGTATTAATATCTTTAATTCTAGAAGACATTGGCATACGTGCATCAACAACTTCATAAACAACATCAACTAAGGAAATATATTCACTCATTTGCCTTCTTGTTTTAGCCATATGACCTGGATACCAGTTTATATTTGTTTTATTTTCCATAATTATTACCTCTTTAATTAGTTATATTATACCACGATTAAAAAAGACTTTGATAATCCTTTTTTTAGTTTAGTTTAGTTATTTCCTCGCCTCTCAGAACTGCGTCCATATATTCAATGGTATAATCTCTAATAAATCTTTTAGGGTCTTTTATCCATTCGTGTATCTCATTATATATTCTTTCAAACCCAACTTCACCATATTGATTATAAAATTCTGAATAGTTTATTAATCCTTCTTTTAAAAATTCTCTATAAGCTTCATTGCCAACATACATTCTTTTTGAAAGTTTGCTTCCTGACCAATCTAGTATTGTAGGTGTATATATCACACTTGGAGATTCAGTATATCCTAAAGTTAACAAAGGTTCCATATAAACTCTTAATGGCCACATTCCTGACCAATCCCCTCCATCTACAATCACATTTAATTCATTATTCAAATTATTTCGTCTTATAAAATACATTACTTTTACTAAGTATCTTAAAGGAACATTCATATCAAAAGTATCATTACTATCTTTATTTATATTGATTCTAAATTCTCCATGATTTGGACAGTAAGAGCTTAAAGATAAATTGTCATTACTAATGCTATTAATTTTAGTGTGTACAAGATGTTTTTCTGTTAGACCACATTTAGGACATCCAAATCTTAATCTGATTTCTCCTTTTTTCGGGTCTAGAATATTTTTTAATTTGTCAGTATTTTGTATAACTTCAATTAGTGCATCCTTAACTAGAGGATCTTGCTGATATTCATAGAAAAATTTAATTTCATAGTCCACATCATTTAATTTTTTCAACCTTTCTAGTAATTCTTCAAAGTAAGGAAAATATTTGTCTTTTACTCGTTCTCCACTATCTAAGATTGTTTTTTCTGAATTAGTATAGTATCTAATATTATTAATGATTTCTTCTTTTCCAGTTACACTTTCTAATAACTCGACTATAATTTTAACAGGTTTCCCAAAGTATTCCTCATAATGCTTAGCCAATGCAAAAGCAGATATAAAATTAGTTAATGTTCCAATGTGAGGGAAACTATTTACTTGAGCTGATAACCATAAATTTATTGTTTCCTTTCCTTCCGCTTTGTTTTCAATTATTTTTGCTAAATCATCAACTATATAATTCATGCCTGCTAACGGGTAATAAACTTTTTTCATATTAATCTCTCCTTAGTAAATATTTTGATTTTATAATATCATTTTTCTCTGTTTTAGTAAATAATTTATCTAGTTTTTTAAATTCTTCTGTTTGCTCCATCATCAAACAAGAAACACCAAAATTATCATAATATATTCCATCATGCTTATGTACAAATTCTTTTTCGAATTTTTCTTGGCTTTTTAAATAATTTAATAATTTAGGTTTGTTTTTTAAATATATATAGCTATGAGGAACAAAAAAATCTGGATATAATTCTTTTATTTTTTCTAATGGTACTGGTTTTTTAAATAATGTAAAAGAATAAATTGGTATTGCTAATTTGTCTCCAGAATCGATTGCAGAGTTAATCACTTCTAAAACTTTTGGATCATCAGTAGTTTTAGAAACATCTTGAATCCTAAGTGCTTCACCTAAATCCATTATTCCTATTACTTCTTGTACGGGAGCTGATAAGTAAAGATATGCAATGACTGGCTCACTAGTAAATCTTTTTCTGTATTCATATTTTTTTATGCCATATAAAATTGGCCTAAAAAAATCTGGTTTAAAACTTAAAAAAATTTCTTTTTTCATATAACTTCTCTCCTTTTCAGTGAATTATGTAAAAACTTTTTTTAACGAAACTCTTTATTTATAAGGGTTTGCCGTTGTCCGCACATTAACTCCTACTTCACAG
>DUUS01000098.1 GCA_012841465.1 Mollicutes bacterium | reverse complement strand
TTTTTCTTTTCTCTTCTAATTTTTTATAAAGTTGTTTTCTTTCAATAAAAGCCATATTTCACCTCAATATTTTCTCTCTCTAATATTATTATACAACATTCTTCATCAATCTCCTTTAAAATATATAAATAATTCCTGATTTTTCTCTTTAAAAAAAATCCCATAAAGGAGTTTGATTTAAAATTAATTATTAGAGTAAGTGACAGTGCACCCTTTAACCCATACTTATCAAACATATATGGGTCTAAGGATGATAGTTGGTGAAGTTAGTGACAAAAAAGAAGAGTACTATACCCTTCAAAATCTAAAAAAGAAATTTTATTTATTATTAAAATGGTGGAGTCGACCAGAGTTGAACTGGTGTCCAAAATATAAATATATTGCCGTCTACAAATTTAGTTAGATTGTTGTTTCACTAAAGAGTTTAAATCTAACAAAAAATCTTTAGCTAAGTTTTTAAATTCTCATTTATAAATCAAAACACTTTTATAAACATATCTCATAAATATAAATCATTAAAGCCCTATGAGAAAAGCTTCAATGATGCTCTTATGCCTTATCAGGCAAATGCTAGAGCGTGATTAAAATTTTTATTGTCAGTTAATTTTAAAAACTGTTCTGCGTAAGGTGCAGTTACCATTTGCAAACAATACCTTTAGTATTCTGTCGAAGCCAAGACGACCCCATGAGAGAATTATAGCATATTTATGCTGTTTATTCAATCTTTCGGAATTCTAATTATGATTTCTCCATCTTTAGAATACATATGTTTTTCCCTAGCAAATTTAGCAACATAATCTGGATCTTGTAGTCTAGTTACTTCACTTGTTAATATTTCTTCTTCAGCAAGTAGCTCATGATATAAATTTTCAAGTTCTTTTTTGGTTTCGTAGTTTAGTTTGATCTTTTGATAGTAATCAAAACCAAACATTGCTAAATATGAAACAAACACAAAAATTAATAGTGTTAACATTAAATATCTTCTTTTTGCTTTTTTTGAAGTTTTTTTCATAAACATACGCTCCGCATAGATATTGTATCATATAGAGTTCTAATAGGTGATTAATTATTTTTGTTTTTTTAGTTTCTTTACACTAATTTTACAATATTTTGATATGAAAAATCCTAATATTAAAATTAACTTCATATATAAATGAATATGACCTTTATTTAATATATAAATAAGTGTTATATATAATAAAGTAAAGATAAGAAAAAATATAAAATTTATAATTAAAAGATAAATATTTTTCTTTAATTTAATTTTATTTAATAAAGTATGAGCTATAGCAAAAATATAACCATATACAAAAGATATTAGGAGTAAAAATAATTGTTTCATTTAAATAATTTACTTAACATTGATTCTTCTTTATTTACTATATCTGTATAACTAAAACTATCTACTTTTCCTTTTATAGAAACATTCCCATCAACTGTATCTAATTTAATCATTTCAAGATCTGTTCCTTTGATAATAATATTACCTAGTGATGATTCAAGTAAAAACTCTTTATCATCAAAGCTGATTATTTTTTTAATACCACTTATTACTATATTTTTACGATCACTAATTTTTACTACATGTGTAAATGTTGGTACATCAATCATTTTATCCATATTTTCCTCCAGTAAAATATATGAATATAATTTAAATTTATGCAAAAAAAAATTCGCACTTATGCGAATTATTCTGATTTTTCAAATTCTTCTAAAATTGAATCTTCAAAATGTTTACGTACATCAGGATTAATAGGATGAGCAATGTCTCGGTAATTACCAGTAGCTGTTTTTCTACTAGGCATAGCAATAAAAAGACCGTTATCTCCTTCAATTATTCTGATGTCATGTACGGCAAATGCATCGTCTAGTAATACCGAAGCTATACCTTTCATGCGCGACCCTTCTTTTTCAATCTTGCGGACGCTTACTGATGTAATTTTCATAACACCACTCCTTCTAAGTTATTCACTTAATAACATTCTATAGCATTATTTGGTAAAATGCAACATTTTTCACAAAAATTCTACTTTTATGTCTTTAGCTAATATATCACTAAAGCTATAACTTTTCGTTTCTACACCATTTGAGACTATAAAAACATGAGAATATATTTCAGTTACATTACCGTAAAATATTTCATTTCGGTTTCTATTTTCTTTAGAAGTTACTTTTACTTGTTTATTTAAATGATTAATAACTTTCTCTTTAATTGACTCTATCATCTTGGATACCCCACATACATTAGACCTGTCCCCTTTATTCCGCCCATTCCTTTTGATCCGTATTTTGTTTTAGATAAAGTTTCTAAAAGATCAACGGGCTGATTTTTTTCTGTAAGTGCGACTGTTGAAGCTATTACAGCTGGATCAAGTGCATGAATGTTAATTCTTTTCGGACTTGATGCATAATTTGCCCCACTTTTAATTAATTCTTCATAATCACTTTGACAAGCACCAGCTATTATTACTAATTTATCATGACTTTTTTCATATTTTCTAGCCACACTTATTGATTCTCTAAAATATCTTGAATTTTTATAATTGTTTATATCTTCTTTACTCCCCTTCTTACGATAATATGCATCGTGACCAGTTATAATTACTATATCGGGATTATACTCATTTAAATAAGCAAATATTCTTTTAGGAAGCACCTCTTCTTTTACTACTTTACCGATTGCCTTTATATTTAATTTTTTATAAAACTCCATACATCTTTTTAAGTAGTCTTTATCTCCATCAAAATGAAGTATTCTTGCAGGCATAAAAAAATATTCATTTCGGTCTAAATTTATTATTTCATCGGATACTTTATCAAAATCATCTCGGTGTTCTTTTTCATATAGTTTTAAATCTTCTTTACTACTGTCAGCATATAATCTAACATCAACACCTTTTAAATAACAAACATCATCTATAATATTAAGTATTTTAAATAAAGTATCATGATTATAACTTTTTCTTGTTACTAAATCTCCTTTTTTAAACAAAGCAATCACCTATAAGAAATATATTCTCTAAATTTAAAAAAATGCTATAAAGCATCAGTTATTTCTATAAATATACTTAAGGGAAGTTCTTCTGCCCTTACACTTAAATTATATTTATTCTTAATTAAAATATTTTTAATAACATCTTTATCATATTCTTTTAAATTATTAAGAAGAGTCTTTCTTTTATGAGTAAAAGACTTTTTTAATATATTATTTAATAACTTTTCATCACTTACTTTATATTTACTGTGACTAATTAGCTTAATAACAGTACTATCTACATTGGGTACTGGATAAAATGAATTTCTACTAACATTAAATAACTTACTTATTTCATAATAATAATTTAAATAACAAGTAATATAACCATAGCTTTTATTTCCTGGAAGTGAAGATAATCTTTCCCCTACTTCCTTTTGAACCATAAAAATCATTTCTTTAACATTAATTTTACTTTTAATTATCTTTTCTATAATAGGTGTAGTTATATAATAAGGAAGATTTCCTACTATATATAAATTATTATATTGGTAATCTTTTAAATCTTTTTCTAAATCTCTTTTAAGAAAATCATCATAAATAACATTAAAATCTTTTAAATACTTTTTAGTATCTAAATCAATTTCGTAAGCAAGTACTCTGCCCTTTTCAATTAACTTATTAGTTAAAGCCCCACTTCCAGGACCAATCTCTATAATTAAATCATTATCTTTAATATTAATATTATTTACTATATTATTTAAAACATTTTCATCTATTAAAAAGTTTTGACCATATTTTTTCTTAAACTTAAAATTATCCATATTAATTAAAAAAAGATAAATTAATTATCTCTCTCATATCCAAAACGAAGTACATCGTAAGATATTTTTTTCCTTCCTACATTTTTTATAGCTATATCTTCACTTTCAACAAGAAGATCAAGATCACTGCCTAGAACTCCTCTATCTAATACTATAGCAGTCACCTTTACTCCTGATAAATCAAAAGAAACAATCGAACCACAAGGAATGTTTCTAGATGACGCTACTATATTAACATTACCATAATCTATATCATCATAAGTAGTTACCCTAGGATTCAAAACATTTTTATTAGTACATCCAAGGTATCCACTACAAAGTGGACAATCAGCAGCATAACCAGTTAAATCACCAGTGAATGTTGCCAGTGGTACTTGTAAATCACTTAAAACCATTTCATCATATCTAACTGACATAGAATGAAGATCTAAAGTCTTATTTAAATTTTCATTAATAACCTTTGTTTCCGCCTTAGGAATATATACTTGCTGACACATGAAAAAAACAGTAACTAACATACTTACTTTAATAAATTTTAAAAATTTTCTTATGTTTTTCTTCATGTTCTATCCCCAATATAATTCTAGCACTATAATTAATTGATGTCAAAAAAATATTTATTATAAATTTGTTATAATGTTAACAACAATAAAAGTTTTATATGGGAAGTCGGTCTGCATATAAATAAAATTAGATTAGTGATTTAACCTCCTAATATCTACTGTTGTTTTTTTTATTGTTTAAATTCTGGATATTGTTAATAATAAAAAGTTATTGTTAAAGTCATTTTGTGGAAAATGTTAATAAGTGGGTTTTATTTCGTAAATATGGGCTTTTTTTGTTGATAACTTTGTGGAAAGTATGTTAGTATAGATTTTAAACATTTGTTTCACTTTATTTTTTAACATTTGTGAATTACAATTAAGTAGAGAAGAAAAGTAATCTTAAGAAAGCGGGGTGTTTTAATTGGACAACAATTTACTTTGGTCAAATTTTTTAGAAGTTGTTAAAAGAAAAATTTCTACTGTTTCTTATGATACTTGGTTTAAAGATACTAAGATTTTAAAACAAGAAGAGGGGAAATTACTTATTGAAGTGCCAATGAGTTTTCATAAAAAGTTTCTTAAAGATACTTATTATGATTTAATTGATGAAATATTAAATGATCTTGTTGGATGTAGTTATGATTTAGAGTTTGTTGTTGAAGAAGATATCATTGAAGAAGAAA
The DNA here is from genome assembly GCA_012841465.1 of Mollicutes bacterium. Lineage (GTDB taxonomy): Bacteria > Bacillota_I > Bacilli_A > RF39 > UBA660 > DUUS01. Next base: position 9,381 of record DUUS01000098.1, on the reverse strand, counting down.
AAAGTGAAGAAAAGCTTGATGAGGATTATTTCAGTATAAATTCTAATTTAAATCCAAAGTATACATTTGAAAACTTTGTCATTGGTGATAGTAACCGTTTTGCTCAAACAGCGTCTGTTGCGGTTGCTGAAGAACCTGGTAAAATATACAATCCTTTATTTATCCACGGTAAAAGTGGACTAGGTAAAACTCATTTAATGCATGCTATTGGTAATTATGTTAGTGAAAATAGTAAGAAAAAAGTTTTATATGTCACTAGTGAAGAGTTTATTTCTGATTTTATTGGTATTAATAAGAAAAATGAAGATAATTTAGAAGTAATCGAACATTTTAAATATAAATACCGTAATATTGATGTTCTTATCATTGATGATATTCAGTTTCTAGGAGGAGCAGAGAAGACTCAACAGGAATTCTTTCATACTTTTAATACCTTATATGATTCTAATAAACAAATAATAATCAGCTCAGATCGGTCACCTGATGATTTAAAACTACTAGAAGATAGACTACGAACTAGATTTAGATGGGGACTTACTGTTGATATCTATCCGCCTGACTTTGATTTAAGATGTAAAATACTTAAAGATAAAATGGCAGGTCATGAAGTTGCTTCACTTGTTCAAAATGAAGTTATCGAATATATCGCAACTAACTGTGAAAATGATGTTAGACACTTAGAAGGAGCAATTACTAGACTATATGCTTATGCAGCTATTATGTCTCCTAAAGAGATTAATGTTGAGTTTGCAACTGAAGCTTTAAAAGATTATATCGGATCATCTATTTATATTACTAATAACATTGTTAGAATCCAAAAGGCAGTAGCAGACTATTATAAAATCACAATTGATGATTTAAAAAGTAAAAAGAGAACTGCTAATATTAACAAACCAAGACAAATAGCAATGTACTTATCTAGAATGACTACTGAAGAAACTGTTGTTAAAATAGGTCTTGAATTCGGTAACAGAGACCATTCTACCGTACTTTATGCTTATGATAAGATAAATAAAGAAATAAAAGAAAATGAAACATTAAAAAAGGAAATAAATGAGATAAAAAACTTAATTGTGAATTAATGTTTAAAACTATTTTGTTATTAACAATATATTTAGTATAATAAATATAACAAAAACAAAAGTTATTAACATTGTTAACACCTATAATAATAAAATACAAAAGAAAGAAGGAATATAATGAAATTTATTATTGAAAAAGATATTTTACTTGATAAATTAACAAACGTAATGAGAGCAGTAAATCCAAGGAATATAATTCCTATACTTGATGGAGTAAAGTTTGATCTTAAAAAGGAAGGATTATATTTAACAGCAAGTGACAGTGATTTAATGATTCAATCTTTTATTGATAAAAAAGAAATAAAAAAGATTGAAAAAACTGGTACTATTATAATTCAAGCTAAATACTTACTTGATATAATAAGAAAACTACCTAATGAAGATATTAATATTGAAGTAATAGATAGTTTAAAAATATTAATTAGTACTAAAAATACTGTCTTTAATTTAAATTGTTTAAATTTAGATGAATATCCTAATATAAATTTTGAAGAAACAAAAAATCCTTTAATACTTAAAGGAAATATTTTAAAAGAAATTATTAATCAAACTATTTATGCTGTATCTACTCAAGAAGCAAGACCAATACTAACAGGAGTAAATATAAAGGTAGAAGATAATATGCTTAACTGTATTGCTACAGATTCATATAGAATGTCTAAAAAGACAATTAAGTTAGATAAAAGTTATGATTCTATTGAAGTAGTAATACCTGGAAAGAACTTAAATGAATTTGATAAATTACTTACAAATGATAATAATGTTGAAATCCATCTATTTACTAACAAAGTTTTATTTAAATATGATGATTATTTATTTCAATCAAATTTACTATCAGGAAGCTTTCCTAATACTCAGTCACTAGTACCATCAGAATTTAAATTTATCTTAAATGCAACATTAAATTCATTTAGAGAAGCAATAGATAGAGCAGCACTTCTTACTCAAAGTAAAGATAGAAACATTGTTAAATTAGAAACAACTGAATCAGGAGTGTTAATATCTTCTTATGCAAGTGAAATAGGGAAGGTAGAAGAAAATGTACTACTAGATAAAAATACTGATGAAAGTTTAGTTATATCATTTAGTTCTAAGTATATGTTAGAAGCTTTAAGGAATTTAAATGAAGAAGAAATATTAATTTTAATTAATAGTGAATGTTCACTAATAACAATTAAATCAGTTAAAGATGAATCATTAATTCAAGTAGTACTTCCAATTAGAACTTACTAAAATGAGATATTAAAAATCTCATTTTTTTAATATTTATATTTTTTCAACAAAATTAGACAATTTTCGACAAAAACTTATGTTTTAATAACTCCCTGTCAGGAGGTGAATGTTTTGAAAAATTATGAAATCAACGATAAGACTCTCGCAATAATACCCCTTAGTAAAGAAGAAACAATTATTTATGAAGATAATAAAACTTATGTACTAAGTGCAAGAACTTCTAAAATAATGGATGAGAGTTGTAAGTATTATGGAAGTACCTTTGAAGGGAGGCAAAAAGGAACAACTCATTTAACAGGTCTAAGATATAAAGCTCCAATTATAATATCTGAAGATAATAATATTGTCTTTTTTCCAACATCATCACCAAGATTAAAAGATTGTGCTTGGATCAGTTTAAATAATATTAAAGGATATTATGCTTTTGAAGACAAAATGGTGCTAGAGTTTATGAACAATCAAAAGGTTGAAATTGAAATTAGTGAGTACATTTTAAAAAATCAAATTTTAAGAGCTTCTATGCTAGAATCTACAATAAGAAAAAGAAGTGGAAAACGGTAATAAGTATTTAATTATCAACCATTATGTGCTATAATTTAAATAGGTATAGGAGTACCTGCCATACCTATTTTATTATTTAAAATGCTTAAAAGAGGGGAAAAAATGCAAATAACCAAAATTAAACTAACAAATTTTAGAAATTATGAAAACCAAACTTTTAACTTTTCAAATAATAAAAATATCATAATTGGTAATAACGGAGTTGGTAAAACAAATATTGTTGAAGCTATCTATTATTTAGCACTAACTAAATCTTTTAGAACTAATGTTGATAACTCACTAGTTAATAACAATCAAGATGCTTTTTCAATAATAGGTACTATTAATGATAAGATATCAAGTGATTATAAAATTACCTTTGATAAACAAACTAAGAAAGTTTATATTGATAATAATCAAATAAGAAAATTTAGTGATTATATTTCAAATATTAATATAGTTTGTTTTAATACTGAGGATTTAAAATTAATTAAAGATAGTCCTAGTGTTCACAGGCAGCTTATTAATATTGAAATATCACAACTTGATAATAAATATTTAAAGACATTATCAATATATAATAAGATTTTAAAACAAAGAAATACTTATTTAAAAAATGTTAATTTAAAAGAAAATTCAAATAAAGAATTTTTATATATTTTAACTGACAAACTAATTGAATATGGATTAATTATAAATGAAATAAGAAATAACTTCATTAATAATATAAATAAGTATTTAGACAATTATTTTAAAGAAATAACTGGTAAAGAAGGACTTACTTTAAAGTATATATCAGATTATAACGATATTACCAAAGAAAAATTAAAAAACAAATACAATAAGTTAATAATGAAAGATATAAACTATGGAAATACAACAATCGGGATCCATCTAGATGATTTTATTTTTTATTATCAAGATATAATAGCTAAAAATTATTTATCTGAAGGAGAAAAGAAAAATGCAGTAATAGCATTTAAACTCTCTGAAATAAACATTTTTAAAGAAACAACTAAAACAAATCCTATCTTAATACTAGATGATTTGTTTAGTGAACTTGATAAAGAAAAAATCAATAAGATATTAAATTTATTAAAAGATGATATGCAAATATTTATAACAACAACAGATTTAAAACACCTAGAAGAAGAAAAATTAAAAAAAAGTAAAATATTTACTATAAAAGAAGGAAAGATAGAGGAGACTATTTATGGATGATAAACATTATGATTCAAGTGATATTCAAGTATTAGAAGGCTTAGAAGCTGTAAGAAAAAGACCAGGAATGTATATTGGAACAACTGGTGTAAGAGGTCTACATCACTTAATATGGGAAATAGTAGATAATGCGATTGATGAAGCAATGGCTGGATATTGTGATGATATTGAAATAATTATTAATAAAGATAATTCAATAACAATAAAAGATGACGGAAGAGGAGTACCTACTGGTATTCATGAAAAAACCGGAATATCAACAGTTGAAACAGTTTATACTGTGCTTCATGCCGGAGGAAAGTTTGGTGGCGGCAGTTATAAGGTATCGGGTGGACTACATGGAGTAGGTGCTTCTGTTGTAAACGCACTTAGTAGCTGGCTTGAGGTAACTGTATATCAAAATGAAAAAGTTCACTATATGAAATTTGAACGTGGTGGTAAAACAGTATCTCCACTATCAGTAATTGCTAAATGTGATAAAGAAAGAACTGGAACTACAGTAACTTTTAAACCAGATCCAGAAATATTTAAAGAAACAACTGACTTTGACTATGAATTACTAAAAACAAGAGTTAGAGAACTAGCATTTTTAAATAAAGGATTAAGAATCATTTTATGTGATGACCGTGAGATAGAAAAAAAGAAAGAAGAGTTTTTATATAATGGTGGTTTAGAAGAATATGTAAGTTATCTAAACCGTAATAATCAACCTATCCACGATGAAATAATCACTACTGAAAATGAAAAAGATGATGTTATAATTGAAGTAGCAATGCAATATAACAATTCTTATAATAATCTTACTTTATCTTTTGTTAACAATATAAACACACATGATGGTGGAACCCATGAAGAAGGTGTAAGAAATGCCTTAACAAGAATAATTAATAACTATGCAAGAAAAAGTAAAATGCTTAAAGATAATGATGAATCACTATCTGGCGATGATGTAAGAGAAGGATTAGTACTAGTAATTTCTTGTAAACATCCTGATCCGCAATTTGAAGGACAAACAAAAGGAAGACTTGGTAATGCTGAGGTAAGAAAAATAGCGTCAGACATATTTGGAACCGACTTAGAACGATTTTTAATGGAAAATCCAAGTACTGCTAAAAAAATAGTTGAAAAAGCCCTGCTTGCATCTAGAGCAAGAATGGCAGCAAAAAAAGCCAGAGAACTTTCAAGAACTAAAGGCGGACTTGATTTAACTAACCAGTGGGGAAAACTAGCAGACTGCTCAAGTAAAGACCCTCATGAACGAGAACTGTTCATAGTCGAAGGGGACTCAGCAATGGGATCTGCTAAACTTGGAAGAAATCCTCATACTCAAGCAATTCTTCCTATTAAAGGAAAAATACTAAACGTAGAAAAATCAAGATTAGATAAAATTTTAGCAAACGAAGAGATAAGAAGTTTAATAACCGCATTTGGAACGAGTATAGGCGATGAATTTGATATTTCTAAACTGAGATACCATAAAATTATATTAATGACAGACGCGGATGTAGATGGTGCTCACATAAGAACACTGCTTTTAACATTCTTATATCGCTTCTTTAAACCACTAATCGAAAATGGTCATGTTTATGCAGCTCAACCACCTTTATATAAGATAACCCATGGTAAAACAGTTAAATATGTATTAACAGACAATGAAAAAGATGCATATTTAGAAACGTTTCCAGAAGAAACTAGAAAAAAAGTTGTAGTAAGTAGACAAAAAGGACTAGGTGAGATGGATGCTATTGACCTAAGAGTAACCACAATGGATGTAAATGAAAGAACATTACTAAAAATTAATATTGAAGATGCAGTACTAGCAGATGAGATGTTTACATTATTAATGGGCGAAGAAGTAGCTCCAAGAAGAAAGTTTATTGAAGAAAACGCTCTTAATGTTAAGAACTTAGATATATAGGGAGGACATATGGAAAAAGATTTAGAAATAGAAAAAAGAGATAATTTTAGCGAAATAAGTATTGATAATGAAATAAAAGACTCCTTTTTAGATTATTCAATGAGTGTTATTGTATCAAGAGCAATACCAGATGTAAGAGATGGATTAAAGCCAGTTCATAGAAGACTTCTTTATACATTTCACTCAGAAGGTATAACTCACGATAAACCTCATAAAAAAAGTGCGACAACATGTGGTAAAGTTATGCAATATCATCCTCATGGTGATACGGCTATTTATGATACGATGGCAAGAATGGCTCAAGACTTTACATATCGATATCCACTTATTGATGGTAAGGGAGCATTTGGTGCACCAGATGGATCTATCCCAGCAGCATCAAGATATACTGAAGCAAGACTAGCAAAGATATCAAGTGAATTACTAAGAGATATAAATAAAAATGCTGTAGATTTTACCCCAAGTTATGATGATGAAAGCATCGAACCAGTAGTTCTACCATCAAGATTTCCAAACATTTTAGTAAATGGAAATATGGGAATTGCAGTCGGAATGGCAACTAACATTCCCCCACATAACTTAACTGAATCAATAAATGCAACAATTGCTTATATTGATAATCCTGAAATAACTACTCTTGAACTAATGGAGCATATTAAAGGACCAGACTTTCCTACAGGTGGTATTATCCTTGGAAACAGTGGTATTAAAAAAGCTTTTGATACCGGAAAAGGAAGCATTACTGTAAGAGGAAAAGTTGAAATCGAAGAAAAAAATGGTAGATCAAGATTAATAATAACTGAGATTCCATATCAAGTAAACTTTAATAACATAATTAGAAAAATAGCCGAAATGGTAAGAGATAAACAACTAGATGGAGTTGCTAACTTAACTGATGAATCAGCATTAGAAGGTATTAGAATAGTAATCGATGTTAAAAAAGATTATAACCCTAATGTACTTTTAAACAATTTATATAAACACACTCAACTTCAAACTAATTTCGGAATAAACTTCCTAATGTTAGTTGATCAAATACCAAAAACACTAGGTTTATCAAAAATTCTTGAACACTATGTAAACTTTCAAAAAAGCGTAATAGTAAGAAGAACTCAATTTGATTTAGATAAATGTGAAAAAGCAGCTCATATCCAAGAAGGATTAAAAATAGCTTTAGACTTTATCGATGAAGTTATCAAATTAATCAGAGGCTCTAAAAAAGATAGTGAAGCAAAACAAGGCTTAATGGATAAATTTGGTTTATCTGAAATTCAAGCCGAAGCTATTCTTGAAATGAAACTAAGAAGGCTAACCGGACTTGAAAAAGAAAAAATCGAAGAAGAATTAAGACAACTACTATTAAAAATCGAAGAACTTAAACTAATTTTATCAAGTGAACAAAGAATTCTAGAAGTAATTAAAGAAGAACTAATCGAAATAAGAGATAAATACGGTGATGAAAGAAAAACAAACATAGATATGACCGCAATCGAATTTATTGAAGATGAATCTTTAATACCAGAAGAAAATATAATAGTTACCTTAACCGAAAAAGGTTATATAAAGAGAATAAATTCTGAAACATATCGACTTCAAAACAGAGGAGGAGTTGGGGTAAAAGGAATGGCAACTAACGAAGAAGACTTTGTTGAACATATGCTAAACCTATCAACTCATGACTATATATTATTCTTTACAAACAAAGGAAAAGTATATCGCTTAAAAGGATATGAAATTCCAGAATATTCACGTCAAAGTAAAGGATTACCTATAATAAATTTACTTCCTTTAGAGACAGATGAAGCAGTAAACTCAATAATACCGTTATCTTCAGATAATGATTTCAAAAACTTTGTCTTTGCTACTAAAAAAGGTATAGTAAAACGAACCAAAATAGAAGAATTCGATTCTATTAGAGTAACAGGAAAGATATGTATTAAACTAAGAGGAAACGATGAATTAATAGGCGTTAGAAAAACAAAAGGAAACGCTAACATTCTATTAGCCTCAGCAAATGGTAAAATGATCGTATTCCCAGAAGACGAAGTAAGAATAATGGGACGTACAGCTTCAGGAGTAAAAGGAATAACCTTAGACAACTCAGAATGTATTGGCTTAGAAGTAGCTTATGACGATGGAAATCTTTTAATAATAACTGAAAAAGGTTATGGTAAAAAAACATTTGTATCTGAATACCGCAAAACAAGACGAGGCGGAAAAGGTGTTAAAACACTTAACATTACTAAAAGAAACGGTAATATAAAAGCATTCAAGAGAATCAACGATCAAAAAGAAATAATAATAATTACCAATGAAGGAACAGTTATTAGACTACCTCTAGATCAAGTATCTCAATTAAGCAGAGTTACTCAAGGAACAAAACTAATCAATTTAAAAGACAACCAAGAAGTATCTACCTTTAGCTTACTAGAAGAATTTGATTTTGAAACTAAACAACAAGAATAACAGATTATCAAAATTTGGTATCAGTATTAAAATACAGATTTTACAATTTCGCAAACTTTAAACATGCGAAATTGTTTTTTATTGCAATAAAATTATTTCCCGGGAAATAATAATCCCTTTTTTTACCATTTTTTTGTCAATCTAAAATTTCTTTGTATTAAAAATAATTTTGATATTCCAAAACAATGTTTCACGTGAAACATAACTGTCAGATTACAAAAAAATCAGAAAGCTCACTTCAATGTTTCACGTGAAACATTGGCTAACCCGCATAAACAAAGGAAAGTAAAAAAACAATTATAAAAACCCTATGTTTCACGTGAAACATCGCTTGATTAAATATCAATAATTTTTAAATCTTCTATGATCATTTGGTCTGTAATATACATCTTTTTTATATTAAATATTTCCTGGGAAATAATTCTGTTATATATAATTGTAATGTTTCACGTGAAACATTAACTCGCAGACAGTAAATATTTCAGAAAGATTACTTCAATGTTTCACGTGAAACATTGTCTAACCCGCATAAACAAAGGAAAGTAAAAAAAACAATTATAAAATCCCTATGTTTCACGTGAAACATCGCTTGATTAAATATCAATAATTTTTAAATCTTTTATGATCATTTGGTTTGTAATATACATATTTTTTATATTATTAATTATTTCCCAGGAAATAAATCTTTATATATAAATGTAATGTTTCACGTGAAACATTAACTCCTAGTTAACAAAAAAATCAGAAAGCTCACTTCAATGTTTCACGTGAAACATTGTCTAACCCGCATAAATAAAGGAAAGTAAAAAAACACAATTAAAAAACCCTATGTTTCACGTGAAACATCGCTTGATTAAATATCAATAATTTTTAAATCTTTTATGATCATTTGGTTTGTAATATACATATTTTTTATATTAT
>DUUS01000097.1 GCA_012841465.1 Mollicutes bacterium | reverse complement strand
TATTTTTAAATCTGAACTTACTTTAGTAAACGATGCTGAGTAGCGATCAAATACATAACCTCTGTGAGTTGGTGTTACTGGCGGTTTTGCATCTAGACCTACTAACACTCTTTCAGTTGCAATATTTCTTCTTCCTATAGTGTCGTAAAAAACAACTTCATAGTATGTATCTTCACTATCAAGTATTCCATTGTTATTTTTGTCGTTTCCATATCTAGCATTAATTCTTTGATTCTTTAGGATTTTAGAAAAATCAGTTATTTCTAATCCGTTTTCATCAAACCAACCGATAAATAAATAATCTTTATGTGTTGGTGGAGTTGGTGGTGTTACTGAATCTCCTAATTCCACTTCATATTTGATTATTTCTTCTTGTGCTTGACTGTCGTAAAATGTTATTGTTCTTTTAGCTCCTGCATCATCAGAGTTTCTTTGTCCTGCAAGTAATGTTATTGATAATACAAGTACTATTACAGATAGTAATACTATCCATCTTTTTTGGTTCATAGTTTACACCTTTTTGCCTTTCTTTCCCTTTTAGTTTACTACAAATTTTGATAATTTGCAATTATAAAAATAGTAGTGTTTTATTGACACTACTTTATCTTATTTTGTTATTCTACTTGATATGTATAAATATATCTTTTTTAAGTTTTCTTTATATATATTAGGTTCTCCTGGATTTGGATTTTTCATATTTATAAATTTTAATCTTAGAGGATATCCACTATTTAAAAATAGTGATAACTCTGCTCCATTTGGTTTATATATTATTGATATCGTTGAAATAGTATTATATGGAATAGTAAATATTTGTTTATATATTCCAAAAGTGCTTCCCTTATCAAAAAGTATTATTTTTTGATCAGTAAATACTCCATAATCTTTTGCAGTTTTATATCCCATTAATATTTTTTCATTTGTGTTTGTATATTCAATTACATAGTTAGGTAGATTATCTCTGTGTATTTCTTTAGAAAAATAAAAGTATTTGGTTACTTCTTTATATTTTATATAAGCCATTATTATTTACTCCTTCTTTTATTATATTTAGTATATCATAAGTTTAAATTATAAAAAACTAAATAATTTAAATAATATTTTTCCTTTTATATCTTTTAAATCTCTTAATCCAAATTCTTGATCTCTACTATCTAAAGAATCAATTCTATTATCTCCAAGTAATAAATATTTTCCTTCTGGTATTTTATTATTTATGCAATAATTACAAATATCTTCTAAGAAGAAATTTTTAGTGAAATTTTTGCTTAAAAATTCTTCTTTAAGTTCAGTATTATTAATATATAAAATATTATCTAAATAATGAATGCTTTCACCAGGTAGTCCGATTATTCTTTTTACATAAGTTTTTCCTTCATCATCTACTACGGTAACAATATCAAATCTCTTAGGTCGACTAAAACGAAAGGTAAGTTTATTTACTAAAACTAAATCTCCGTTTTTATAAGTTGGGTGCATTGAATTACCAGCTATAGTTTGAAGTGAGATTATATATGTAAATATAAAGATAACAATTAGAAATATAGTTATCCAAAGTAAACTATCTAATAAAAATTCTTTTACTTCTCTTAAATCCATAATAACTTTCCTATCTTACTTTCTTATTTATTGTATCAAAAAATATCAAGTAATTCTAGACTTGTTTGATTACTATACATTTTTAAATTTTTTGTTACAAAAAAAAGAGCTTTTTAAGCTCCTGTTAGTAAAAAGTTTAAATTTCTTTTATATAAATCCCATATATTTGCTTTTTTAACATTTTTAGATACGGTTATATCTACTTGATTAATTACTTTATTGTTTTCAATAACTTCAAGTTTACCTACAATATCCCCTACTTTAACAGGTGCTTTAACAATATTAGTTTTTATTTTATAAGAGTATTTCTTTTCTTCGTTGATATTTTCTAAATTTGTAGCATCTTTAGTAAGTTTTAAATTAACTGTTTTTTCTTTTCCACCAATAACTTCTAATTTACCAAGGTCTGCTTTGGTATCTAAAATTATTTTAATTTTAAAATTACCAAAAC
>DUUS01000013.1 GCA_012841465.1 Mollicutes bacterium | reverse complement strand
TATTAGGTGCCGCTCTTACTCCAGGTTATGGATATGGATATCCATACTATCCACCATATTACCCTTATTATTAATCTAAGTAAAACTCTTAAAAGAAAAGGGTTTTTTTGTGCTTTAATTTAATAAGGATTTACTAGGTTAACTTCTTCTTTAATATACATTATATACTTTATTCCTACACGTTATCTAAATAATATTTATAAAAAACATAAACTGGGGAGACTAACTATTGCATTAGAAAAAATTATTGTATAAATGATAAAAAAAGAAAATAGCACTTATAAATAAAACTAGATTTCCAAAAGCAATATCATTCATCACCACTAAATCAAACATACTTTGGGGATATTTTAAAAGTATATTAATAAAGTTTAAAATGGCTGTTAGTGTTTCATTGATGTTTAACCATACTAAAAATTCTAAAACTAATGACAATAAATTTAAAATAAAATATTGTATAAAAAAAGTGTTAATTAATTTCATCTAACCCCCCTATTCAAATTTTTGTATTATTATAACAGAAAAAATTCATAACTACTAAAATAATCGAGTAAATTAAACGGTTTAGAAAATATAACAAGGTTATTTCAACTGTCAATTTTAACCATTTCAAATAAATTTAAGGCTTAATATGTTATAATATTAGAAGAGGTGACAAAAATGGCCAAACAAGACATAAACAAAAAACGAACAAAAACTCAAAACAATATTTTAGATTTAGAAAAATTATACATGGATAAAATCGAACAAATTATAACATCAAAAAAATTCTTAGAAGATTTAAAAAGAATAGAAGCAGAAACTCAAGAATACTATACTATTTTGCAAGAAATTTGGGGAAAGAAAAACAAAATTAAAGAAGCTTCCGAAAGATTAATAAGATATTATTTTTATGATTATTTTAAGGTGAAATCATTTTATCCAACACCGATTAGTTGTGATGTTGCTATTGAGTTAAATGATGTTGTTTTAAATGTAGATGTTAAAACAATTGATAAAGTTGGAAATTCAGGTGAAATAAATACAACTCAATTCGAACACAACCAAACATCCTTTATCAATAAAAATGTAGATGCTAGTGGATCTTTCCCTGGATTTAAAATTAAATCCAACTTGAGGGCAATAGATCCTAGAACAAACAAGCCTTTGTTAACATACTTAATAAAAATTTTATATGCCGATGATGGAAGCGGTTCATTTAATTTTTGTAACGACAGCACATATCCCACAATTGTTCTTACATGTTTACCTAACGGAATTTTAAGCAATCTTTTTGATAATAATTTATTTACTAATTTTAAAAATTACAAATATTATAATAAAGGACATGGTGCTTATTATAAGCCAAAATACATTACTGATAAAAGTGAGTACTCAAAGTTAACTGAAGAAGATAAATATAAAATTATCGAAAATAAAACCTATATTCCGGATACATGGCAAAGAATCTCAGGACGTTCTAAAATAGGTTATTACGATACCGCGGAAAGAGTTGTGTGGTTTACAGTAGAAAGAAAAAATGGAAAACATTACGAGATTTTCTTAAATGCCGTTAGTGGTGGTGATACTGGTCGATATAATGATGCTTGGCTACATGAAAGATATGACTCAAATAACAATTTCTGGAATGGTCAAAGAAAATATTTTAAACTATTAAAAGAGGAAACTAACTAGTTTCCTCTTTTAATTTTTTTATTATCACTTTTGCAATCTTCTCAGCCAATAATACTGGAACAGCATTTCCTATTTGTTTATACATCACATTTAAACTTCCAATAAATTCAAAATTATCTGGAAAGGTTTGAAGTATTGCACATTCTCTAACACTTAACCTTCTTTCTTTATCAATGTGAATCTCAGGCCCTGTTGCTGTAATTGTATCACTTGGCCTATCCCAATTTGTAATCCTTAACGATTGTTCAAATTTGATTTCCTTTTCAATCATAGTTGTCACTACTTTATCATATTTATTGTCAAACTTAAATATTTTCTTTAATTCCCACCAATCATTGGGTTTGGGAATACTTCCAGAATTATTGTCCTTTCTAAACCAGTGACCAGCAGTATATTTATAACCAAAGTGTTCATCTACCCTTTTGGTCGTATAACCAGCTTTATTTCTCCACTCCTTCAAGTAATCACAAATTTCCGCTTGATTTACTTTATATTTTCTTCCCCAGAATTTATCATATACATTTGTTGAGGCGATGTGATTATATATTATTTTATTATTATTTAATACAATAGGATCTGCGCAAATTTTAACATCACTTAGATAACCTATCGCATCTTTAACAGTCACAAATTTTTTCAAACCTTTTTTGCTTTTATATTTTTTTGTGTCTATCCAATGTGTAATTTTAGGATAAGGATTTTCTACGCCGATCCTATTACCTATAATAATTACCCTTTCCCTAGCTTGTGGCACACCATACTCCGCCGCATTTAATATCCTGGCATCTACTTTATAGCCCAAAGTTTCAAAATCTTCTTTAATCATTTCAAATACTTTTCCTTTTCCGATCGATAAAATTCCTTTTACATTTTCAGCCACAAAAAACTTAGGTTTCTTATCTTTGATAACCCTAAGCATTTCTTTATACAAGAAGTTTCTTTCATCCTTAACACTTCTTTTAGTATTAGCAACCGAAAAACCTTGGCACGGAAATCCACCTATAACTAAATCAACATCATTCGGCATTTCTTCACTTTTTATTTCGGTTATATCTCCATATACAATATGTTCTCCAATGTTTTTCCTGTATGTTTCAACCGCTTCTTTAAAAAAGTCATTCGCCCATACAATTTCAAAACCTGCATTTATAAATCCTAAGTCCATACCACCAGCTCCGGAGAATAATGAAATAACTTTAAATCTTCTATTTTTTTTCATACTACTATCACCTACTAGATAAGTATATCAAATTTTGTTTTTAATTGCAATATTTGCCAGCATAATAATTATAATATATTTTATACATATTTGCAAGTTTCGCATTTTATAAAAAATTGTAATGTTACGATTGATGTGAGACCTCAAACTATATACAAAAGCGATTTATTATTCTAAAATGTTAGTTGTAAAGACAAAACACTTAGAAAGGAATAAATCGCTATGGAAATTATATCACATTCTCAACGTTATTATCCACATGATTTAAACACAAAATATTTTGCTGTTCAATTATACAGAAATGGCAACTCTATTTCATTTGTTTGTAGAAGATACAAAATTAGTAAAGTTCTCTTATGATATGGAATAAAAAGTTTGATGGAACAAAAGAATCTTTAGTTGATAAGTCTCACAAACCTCATACTCCGCACCCTAATGATCATACTGAAATAGAATTAAAATGGATTAAAGATTATATTAGAAGAAATCCTAATATATCCATGCTTGAACTTTATGGTAAATTAAGAATTGATAAAGGTTCTTCCAGACATGCTTGTTCCTTATTTATAATTCTTAGAAAGCTTGGTTATTATAAACAAAAACAACATCAATATAAAAAATACATTCCAAAACCATATGACACACCAAAAATACTTGGAATCAAATGGCAGTTAGATGTTAAATATATCCCTAAAGCATGATATGTTGGCGAAATACCAGATAAATTTTATCAATACACTGTTATTGATGAAACTTCTCGTGAAAGGTTTATTTACCCTTATCGCGAACAATCTTCTTATTCAACTATTGATTTTGTAAAAAGAGCGATTGTTTATTTTGGTTATAAACCAGAAATAATACAGACTGATAATGGACATGAATTTACTTATATAATTAAAACTGATAAAACACATCCTTTTGATAACTTTTGTAATGATTTAGGAATCACTCATAAATTAATTAGACCAAGAACCCCTAGACATAATGGAAAAGTAGAAAGATCACACAGAAACGATAATGAAAGATTTTATAAATATT
>DUUS01000096.1 GCA_012841465.1 Mollicutes bacterium | reverse complement strand
TACAATGATTGTAATATTATTTCAGAGTTAGCCATTAAAATGTTTTACACAACTTAAAATTACTATTTTACTGTGCAATACTTACTTGACCATATATTTATTTTTGTGAAAGACTAAATTAACCACTCTTTATATAACTGGTCAATTTACTTTGGCAATTGAAGAAGTAAAAAGTTGACAAATATATTGTGTAATTATGACCAGTTATTAACAATATAATTAAAATATGTGCTATAATACAAGGCGAGCGATAAGCTCCTTGCTTACAATGTAAGCCGAGTAGACCAAAAGGAGGTAAAAATGAACAAATACGAAATTATGTTTATCGTAAAAACTACTGTTGATGAAGCAAAAGTAAAGAAAACTGTTGATTCACTTAAATCAGTTATTTCTGATAATAAAGGAAAAATAATTGAATTTAAAGAAATGGGTCAAAAGAAACTTGCTTATGAAATTAACAAAGAAGTAAATGGTTTTTACTATCTATTAGTTTGTGATGCATCAAGTGAAACAATTGTTGAATTTGAACGCAGAGCAAAATTAGATGAAAATTTAATAAGATATTTAGTTATTAATTTAGATAAGGAGTAATTTATGAATAATGTAAGTTTAGTTGGAAGAATTACGAAAGACCCGGAACTAAGAACAATCCAAAATGGTAATGTTGTAACAACTTTTACAGTTGCTATAAACCGTCCATTTACTAATGCAAATGGAGAAAGAGAAGCAGATTTTATTTTAGTTACTGCTTGGAGAAGGTTAGCTGAAAATGTTGTTAGATACTGTGGTAAAGGTTCACTAATTGGTGTTACTGGTAGAATTCAATCCAGATCATATGATGCTGATGACGGAACAAGAAGATATGTTACTGAAGTTATGGCTGATAATGTACAGTTTTTAGAAACTAAGAAAAATTTAGCAGGTGGTTATCAAACTAATAATAACTACCAAGATAGTAACAACAATAATATGGTTGATCAGGGACCTACGCCAGCTGATTTTGCTGAGCCAGAAACAACTGATATCAGTGAAGATCCATTTAAAGATTTTGGTTCTGAAGTTGTCTTAAGTGATGATGATTTACCATTTTAAGGAGGGAAAATAAATGGCAGAATTTTTTCGTAAGAAAAAAAGAATTTGTCAAATGTGTGCTGGAAAAAGCGTAGATTATAAAGATGTTATGATTATTAATAAATATATTAATGAAAAGGGTAAGATTTTACCTAGAAGAATGTCTGGAGCTTGTGCTAAACATCAAAGACATATAGCAACTCAAGTTAAACGAGCTCGCTTTATTGCTTTAGTACCATTTGTAAGATAAGAGCCTTAGGGCTTTTTTTTATTTCAATAAAAAAGTGTTAATTATTTTAACACTTTCCATCTTCCTGTTTTATTTGAACCAACTCTTTCAATAATATGATTATCTTTTAACTTTTTTAGGTATCTGTCTATAGTTGATATAGATAAATTGGTAATGTCTGATCTCTTTTCTTGTTATAGTATTGTTATTATTAATGGTGTTTAAAATTATATTTTCATAATTTATACTATCATTCTTATCATTTATACTATCATTCTTATCATTTACACTATCATTTTTATTATTTATGCTATCACCATATGTATATTTGTATATTAATTATTATTATTGCCAAAATAAACTAGGAGTATTAAATGATAAATAAAAATAAATTAGGTGTAGGATTAAGTATAGCGTTATTATTAATTTTGATAATAACAACAGGTATATCTTTTGCATTTTTCACTGCTAATATTACGGGAGTTGAAGAGCAAGATACGATTGTTTTATCAGGTGGAGTAATGAATATAACTTATAGTGGTGGTTCTAATATAAATGCATTAAATATGGTTCCAAAAAGCAGTCCTTTTGGAACTAAGACATTTACTGTAACTGGTAATAGTACTGCTGATGCAGATATGAATTATCAAGTTGTTTTATATGTTTCTCAAAATACTTTTAGTAATAATACTATTAAATATAAACTTACATCAACTAATACTGGTAGTAATGGTACTGTTGTTCCATCATCTAGTGGTTTAGTAGGTATTGCATCAGGCAGTAGCAGAGAAATTAATTTAGGAAATGGTAAATTTGTTTCTCCTACTAATGGTAATAAGGTTCATACCTATGTAATGGAAATGCACTTTCCTGATTCTGGTTCAAATCAAAATCAGGAACAAGGAAAAGTATTTGGAGCTAGAATTCTAGTAAGAGGAGTATAACTTCTCTTTTTTCAATAGTAGACAAATTATGTTGAATTTAGGTGGTAGCATTAAATATGTGTAGGGTGTGATGCTAAATTAAAAATATATTTTTAATAGTAATTATTTTTCTTATTTCAGCATTTTTAATTTTTGGAATAAGTTACGCTTATATAACAGCAGTCGTATCAGGGGCAGAAACAGTAGATACAATTTATGCTACTGGTGGAAAAATGGAAATGGCTTATAATGGAGGTCCTGCTATTAATGTTCCCAATATGGTGCCTAGTAACTCACCATTTGCGACTAAAACCTTTACTGTAACAGGTAATAATGTTACTACAAGTACGATGAGATATAACTTAAGTCTTAAAATAAATAGTAATACTTTTTCTTATCATGCACTTCAATTTAAATTAATTTCAACTAATACAGG
>DUUS01000095.1 GCA_012841465.1 Mollicutes bacterium | reverse complement strand
TTTTTCCACAAAAATGGCTAATGAATGCAAAAAAACGATAAAAATCGTTTTTTTAATTTGCTAGATATTCTTTTTTATGTTTTATTCGTTTAGTGATTATAAATGCTCCACCACCTACTATAATTATTAAGACAATTATAATTGCAGCAATCCTTTCAACATCTTTATTAAATAAAGCTTTTACAATATCAACAGAATACATATCTTCAGTTCCATCTTCTGCTATTACTTTAATTCTGATAGTACTATAAGCGGTTAAATCATTATTACCATACATATATACTTCAGACCTATTACTTTCTGGTGTTGCAGTTAGTAATAATGTTTTTTCATTTCTTATTTTAACAGTATAGTCTTTTACATCAGGTTTAAATTTAAGGTCATAGTCTTGTACTGTTAAGGTTGCTAACTTAGTACTGTTTGTTACTCCGATAGTATCTTCTTTACGGTTAATAAATACATTATATATTTTTTGCTCTGGACCATTTTTAACTGTTAATTCTAAATTGTTAGGGCCAGGTTGTAATGTAAATCGTTCAATGTAGTCTACTACAGCATTATTACTTTCAGCATAAGCAAATACCTCTATGTTTTCTGTTTCATAAGGCACCGCAACATTATAACTTGTTACATCCTTATCAAATTTTATTTCTGTTCCAGGTATAGTAAGTGAACTTAAATATGTGCTTGCATCGATTGAATCATCTACTTCGCTTCCCTTTTTAACAAAGGTTAGTAAATAACTTCTAACAATATCAGCATCACTAACTGTTTTTAACACAGCAGATGTTATATCTTCTTTTAACTCAACTGTTCTTGGTTCATATCCTTTAACAAATGATCCTGTTAAAGATTCAATTTTAGCATTAATATCAACTGTTTTTGTATCAGCTGGTACTTCAATGCGGTAATCCGAAACGTATCGGTCAAAATTTAACTTTCCTACACTTGTTGTTAGTTCAGTAATTAAATTGAAGTTATTTCTTGTATCAGTTCTATTTACTATAAAGGTGTAAGTTCTTTCTTTACCTTCATTGTTTTTAATTTTCACTAAAATTATATTTCTTCCGTAATTAAGACTTACAGTTCTTGGGCCATAACCATCTACATAAGAGGCATCATCGCTAGTTAAAGTTGCATAAACAGCAATTTTATTAGCTTCTACAGTTACTTCATAAGCTGAAGTTAATAAATCAAATCCATTTGCAAATACAGATTCTTTTTTAAGATTATTATTAAGAAGCGTAAACTGACTATTCTTAAGTGGTTTATATCCATATTCCCCAGAGCCACTCACTGTATTTAGATTATATGCTTGATTTCCAGTAGTATCTCTTAAAGATATGTTGGCAGTTGTTGACAAATCATCATCATGAATAGTTACTGTAGTTGGGTAACTAATTACATCGTCATTAGTAATTACTGATACAAAATACATTCCAGTTGTTACACTAGCAGTGGCTTCATTATTATTGTCTAACGGACGCCAAGAATCATGCTTTGTTGGAGCGATATTGGTCCAAACAAGATAACCTCTTAATCCGGATAAAGTGTCACTATCTATTCCCTCTATATTTATAGTACCAAAACCATCGCCAGCAACATATCCCCCACCAGCAGATGCTATAGGTCTATTTGCACCAGATGTTTTACTAGGTACGCAACTATATTCAAAGGTTTTTGAACAAGTAGAATTACCTCTTGATGTTCTAGAGCCACCACCATAAAAATATCTACCATTTTCGTCATAGGTAACTCTTGAAACTTCACTATCAATTGTTCCTTTACAGGTGTTATGAGCATAATCCTCTTTCATAACTCTTTGATAACCTGCTGCACATGAGAACACTGAGTATTCATCAGGTCCAAGTGGTCTACCATTAACATCATAACAAATAGTTAAATAAGTGGGTTTATCACTTGTTTGATTATGTAAAGGATCACTTGGTCGACAACTTTCTCTTGCTGGTCTTTGTGTTGTTCTATCTGTTCTTCTTTCTGTTCTTGTTTCTGTTCTTGTTTCCGTTTTTCTTTCAATTGGATCTTGATTATTAGCACAACTATTAAATTCAGTTAAATGGTCTTGTCTAATATATATAGTTTCATTTTTATAACTTGCTTTACAAAAAGGACGGTAGTCCATTGTGGTAACCATTCCAGGGGGAATATATTCAGTAAGACCACATTCAGCAATGTGAATATCTACTTTCTCTCCACATCTCAAAGTAAACTGGGGAGACATTATGTTTAATTTAGGATCTTTGTAATATTTAGCACCACCTCTACCAACATAACGAACTTGAGTGCCACACGAAGCTGACGAAACATAATTGTCACTTAAAATTTTTTCCGGCACTTCAAGAATAGAAGAGTATTGATGCACTTTACCATCAGCACTTGTTAATTTTACACGACATAAATTATTTTCAGCACCTCTTGTACAAGTTTCAACAAAGACTTTATCAGCACATAATAATTTATAGCTATAGTAATAATTTTCTTCATTTAGAATTGCAGGACTTATATATTTATATTCATTTACTATATATCGACTTGCTTCTATCTTGTTTTTTTCAATAAAATCACCAATAAAATTCTTCCATGAATCTGATATATCAGTAAAAACATGATCTATATCGTAATATTTACCAGTAACTTCATAAAATTTTGCCAACAAATTAGAAAGTCTTGTCTCCATTTGCTGAGAAACTTTTTCTAAATCATTAAGAACAAGTCTTTCCTGTTTTACAGCTTCAGCTTCGCCATGTTCTCTGATTTCTTTATTCTTCGACTTAGCCATACTTTCTTTTAATTCTACAAATCTTTCTTGAACATAAATTTTCATGTCAGGTATTTTTCCATATTCATCACTAATTAACTCTATTTCGTCAATTAGCCTTTGGATTTGTTGATCAACAGTTTCATCTTTATTTACTAAATAAAGATCTCTTATATTAAAAGCACCATCTACATATTTATTCAACACTCCCCAAACAATTCGATCAGTTTGCATAATTACATAATCTTCTGCAACACTTAAACCTCTAAGAGGTCTTTCTCGATTCTTCCATCCACCTAGTAATGCATCTCCAACTTTTCTAAAAATATTAACTTGTTTTGCTACAGGTGGGTTGCTAACTTGGTTTAATCTTTGAGGGGTTCCTTCAATTTTACCATCTGCATTTAATAAAAACTGGGCAGAGTAAGCCTGATTGTTTATCTCCTTTCCATAGTTTTGGTTTTCTTCTTTAAAAACCATAATTGTTGCTATGATAACAAATAAAGTTATTATACTCATAGCAATTTTTCTAAATTTAGATTTCATTTAGATACCTCTTTCTACTTTATATATTCATTTTACAGTATATTTTTTTATATTGCAACAAATTTCCCCATTTATTGACATTTCAAAAAAACAAAATAATTTATAAATAAAAAAAGACTTATCGTCTTAATTTAAAATACTAAATATAGAATTTACTGTTTCTAAAGTATCTATTGCTCCATTTACTTTAGTGATGTTTTCATTTCTTTTTTGTTTTTTATATTCACTCAAAAAGTTTTTTAAATTTTCTGCACTTCGGTTTAAGTCTCTATACCAATATGAATTCTCTTTTAAATATTTCGCAAGATTTTTATCTTTATAAATTTTAAATTGAACTTCATGTTCCATATTAATCTCCAAAAAACTTATTAATTGGTCTTGGTGTTTTAGGTATCTCTGGGATTTTAGGTTCGGTTTTCGTTGTTAACTCTTGTACTACATTAATGGCTTTTTGAGCATTATTAATATACTTTTGAACATTTGCTAGGTTTACTCCTTTAACTAGTGCTGCCAGTTCATTTAAAGGAGCATCTCTTGAATCAGTTTCAGCATTTATAAACTGATTCCAAACTTCTTTTTCTTCACCATAAATATCATATACTTGATATAAGTCCTGCCATGAATAAGTATTATTTTTAACATGGACAGCAAGCTCTGGATACTTTTTTACAAAATTTTTAAACTCTTCTTTTTTAGACATAAAAAATCACCTATAATATCTTATTCTTATAGGTGATAAATATACTAAAGTTTGAAATCATCTATAAAGTCATCAATTGTTATTTCTTCAAACTTTTCTTCTTTAGATTCTTTAACTATCTCTTCATCTTTTAAGACAATTAGTTCTTTTTTAATAAAGAACTCAGCAGTTTTTGCTTTTGAAATACTTGAACCAGTGCTTAATGTATCCATAATTGATATTTCACTATTTTTAATAAAATCAATATTATCTCCATCTTTAATACCAATAACATCTTTAGTATCAGTAATATATGCACTAGTGATTTTATAATTAGTTGACTTAACTCTTTTAATAATTAAGTTTCCTCTTTTAGCTCTTGAGAATATACTTAAGTCTTCTAATTTTACTCTTTTAGCTGTTTGTTTATTAGTAAAGATATTTAAATATTCATCTTTATCTTCATAAACAAGACCAGATGCTACCTCATCATCTTTTAGATTAATAGCTTTTACACCAGCTGCTTTAGGACCAGATGTGGTTACTTCTTCTGATGAGTATGCTAAGTAGTACCCTCCCTTAGTTACAATACATATATGAGGAAGAGTTATACTTGCATTTATTAGCTCATCATCATCTTTTAAATTAATTGCCATATAAGTTTTAGAAAATCTACTAACTATATATTCATTTAAATCAGTTCTTTTTACCATTCCATTTTTAGTAAATAATATTACATTAGGATTTTCTATATCTTCATTAATAATAAATGCATTAACAACTGATTCTCCAGGATGAAGAAGAACTATATTACTAATGTGCTGTCCTAGGTCTTTCCACCTACATACTGGTATTTCATGAATAGGAACATAAATATAATTTCCTTTAGATGTAAAGATAATAAGTTTATTTAGAGTATTAGTTTGTAAGAAACTAACCACATAATCTCCTGGTTTAAGAGCTGTTTCTTCATTATTTGCTGCATATGATTTTTTACTAACTCTTTTTAAATAACCATCTTTAGTAAGAATTAAAATTACTTCTTCTTTAGGAATTAAATCTTCTTTATCAATTGTTATTTCTTCAAATTCTTCAAGTATAGATGTTTTTCTTACAGTACTATATTCTTTTTTAATCTTTCTTAAATCATCTTTAATAACTCTTGCTAGCATCTCAGGTGATGCAATAATTGCTTCAAGCTGAGCAATTATCTTTTTTAAATTTTCAAGTTTTTCATTAAGAACTGTAATATCAGTATTAGTTAACCTATAAAGCTGAAGCATAACAATTGCTGTTGCTTGTTCTTCTGTAAAATCAAATTCTTTTACTAAGTTATTAATCGCATCTTGTTTATTTTTGCTTTCTCTAATTACTCTTATAACTTCATCTAAAATGCTTATTGCTTTAACTAAACCTTCTGTTATATGAAATTCTTTTTTAGCAAAAGCTAAATCAAACTCAGCTTTTCTAAAGGTTACTTCCTTTTGATGATCTATATAAGCATCAAGGATAGGAAGAATACCAAGTAATTTAGGTCTTCGATTTACAATGGTTACCATATTGTAATTATAAGTAGTTTGAAGATCAGTATTTTTAAGTAAATAACCAATTACTAAATCTTTATCAGCATCTTTTTTTAAATCAATAACTATTCTAATACTTGATTCTTTATCTGATTCATCTCTTACTTCAGTAATACCATCTATCTTTTTATCAAGCCTAATATCATCAATCTTTTTAATTAATACTGCTTTATTAACTTCAAAGGGAATTTCAGATATAATTATTTGGTCTTTTCCTTTAGTTTTAACAAATTCATACCTAGATCTAATTACTACTCTACCTTTTCCAGTTTTAAAAGCATCATCTATTCCATCATTTCCAAGGATAACTCCACCAGTAGGAAAGTCTGGTCCTTTAATAATACTCTTTATAGTATCAAAATGACAATTTGGACTATCAATTCTTTTAATAACAGCATCAATTACCTCACCTAAATTATGAGGGGGTATGTTAGTAGCATAACCAGCACTTATACCACTTGCTCCATTAACAAGTATGTTCGGAAACTTAGCTGGAAGTACGGTTGGCTCAAATAAAGTATCTGAGTAATTTGGTGCCATAGCAACCGTATCTTTATCTATATCTCTAAGCAGCTCTTCACTTATCTTAGCAAGTCTAGTTTCAGTATAACGGTATGCAGCCGCACTATCACCATCAATTGAGCCATTATTACCATCAACTTCAATTAAGATGTGATTTTGCTTCCAATTTTGACTCATTCTAACCAAGGCATCATAAACAGAAGTATCACCATGAGGATGATACTTACCAAGTACGTTTCCGACCGCATTCGCACATTTTTTAAATTGCTTATCATAAGTATTTCTATCTTTATACATAGCGTATATTATTCTTCTTTGTACAGGCTTAAGTCCATCTCTTACATCTGGTATAGCTCTATCTTGAATAATATATTTAGAATAACGGGCAAATCTATTTCCCATTATATCTTCTAAGCTATAATCGTGAATCTTTTTAAGTACTTCTTCCAATGTTATCACCATAAAAAGTATATCACAGAATAATAAAAAAAAGAAGAAACCTCTTCTTTAAAAATAATTTAAACTAAATATTAAAGCATTAAAGACTATATTTATAAACATAGTTAAAATAATATTTTTATTCTTGAGATAACTAAAAGTAATAATAAGACTACTTATTATTAAAGAGATTTCTGCATGATTTTGAAATACCATTAAATAAACTATATATACAATTATATTAATTATTAAAAATAAAATATTACTTTTAATAATTTTCTTTAACCCTAATCTTAAGATAATGTTTTCAATAACTGGATATAATAATACAGTAGTTAAAAACATATACATAGGTATTTTTTGATATAAAAAATTAAATTTAAAAATTGTTTCTTCAATACTTTTTTCTCTAATAAATATTATTAATTTAACTA
>DUUS01000094.1 GCA_012841465.1 Mollicutes bacterium | reverse complement strand
TTTAGTGTTGCTCTTATTCTTCTAACTCCTGCAGAAGATGATTCTTCTTTTTCTATTTTAAAAGTCCCTAATTCTGATATGTTTTTAACATGAGGACCGCCACATATTTCTTTTGAAATATCTCCAATATAGTAAACATCTACTATATCAGGATATCTATCAAAGAACATTCCATCAGCTTCTAATTTAATAGCTTCTTCTTTAGGCATTTTCTTTATAGTTACTTCATGTTTTTCACTTATCCATTTATTAATTAAGTTTTCGATTTGTTCTTTTTCTTCATCTGTAAGTTTTCTTTCAAAGTTAAAGTCAAATCTTAGTCTTTCACTAGTAATGTTAGCTCCTCTTTGACTTACATCTTTACTTAAAACAACTTTAAGAGCTGCATTTAATAAATGAGTTGCTGTATGATATTTAATTTCCTCTTCACCAGTACCTGATAAACCACCTTTAAATTTTCCTTCTGCGCCAGCTCTGGATTTTTCTTGATGCTCTTTAAATTTTAATTTAAAACCTTCTATATCTATACCAATATTTTCTTCTTTAGCAAGTTCCTCTGTCAGCTCAATAGGAAAACCATAGGTATCATACAATTTAAATGCATTATCTGCATCTATCATTTTTATATTTTCATTTCTAGAAAGTAGTTTATTAAATTCTCTTAGTCCTTTTTCTAAAGTTCGATTAAATTTTTCTTTTTCAGATTTTAATTCTTTTAGTACTATTTCTTCATTTTCTTTTAATTCAGGATAAAATTCTTTATATTTTGAAATAATAATTTTTGCTATTCTTTCTTCAAAATTAGAGTTTATATCTATATTAAGTTTCTTAGCGTGTCTGATTGTTCTTCTAATTAATCTTCTTAATATATAACCTTGATCAGTATTAGATGGTTTAATTAAAGAAGGATCAGATAATATAAAGGTAGATGTTCTTAAGTGATCAGCAATTATCCTCATTGACTCTTCATTACCTTCATAAGAAAGATTAGAAATATTACTTATTTCATCAATAACATCCTTCCATACTGATGATAAATAATTATCATCAACCTCTTCAAGGACTGCGACTACTCTCTCAAGACCCATACCTGTATCAACATTTTGTTTAGGTAGTTTAGAATAAATTCCATCTTCATTTTTATTATATTCCATAAATACGTTATTCCAGATCTCAACCCAGCGATCATCACTAGGATCAAAAGCATCCGGAGTTTCTTCATCACTTCTGAAATAGAAGATTTCAGTGTCTGGTCCGCATGGACCAGTAGCTCCTGCTATCCAGAAATTATCTTCTTCTCCTAAGTAAGCTATTCTTTCTTTAGGAATACCTAAATCAAGCCAAGCTTTCTCACTTACCTCATCCTTCGGAATATCATCATTTCCTTTAAAGACAGATACTGCTAGTTTAGAAACTGGAATATTAAGTACACTAGTTAAAAATTCATAACTAAACTTAATTGACTCTTCTTTAAAATAATCACCAAGTGACCAGTTTCCAAGCATTTCAAAAAATGTATGATGAGTTTTATTACCTATTTCATCTAAATCATTAGTTCTTATACATTTTTGATAGTTTACTAGTCTCTTACCATAGGGATGACTTTGTCCCATTAAATAAGGTATTAAAGGCTGCATACCTGCTGTATTAAATAATACCGTTGCATCATTTTCAGGCACTAGGGGTGCTGATGGTATCTGTTTGTGCCCATTTTTTATAAAATATTCTATATATAATTTTCTTAAATCCATAATTCTCTCCGTTCTTTGTAATTATATCAAATATATGCTTGATTTCAATTAAAACAAATACTTTCTATTTCTTTAATAGTATCTTCTGATATTTTTCTATATTTAACATTACATTTATCAAACATTCTTTTAGATGCTTTAACTTCATCACTATCTTTATATTTATCGTGCCAATATACTACCTCTTTAATACCTGATTGAATAATCTCTTTAGCACACTCATTACAAGGAAATAAAGAAACATATAGTTTAGATCCTTCAAAATCTTTTTTATTACCACGATAATTTAAAATAGCATTTCTCTCAGCATGAATAACATATAAATATTTAGTATCAAGAGCATCACCATCTCTTCCCCATGGAAACTCCTTATCATCATAACCATTAGGAGTACCATTATAACCAAGGGAAATAATCCGGTTATCACTACCTACTATGCAGGCTCCAACTTGAGTAGATGGATCCTTACTTCT
>DUUS01000093.1 GCA_012841465.1 Mollicutes bacterium | reverse complement strand
GCAAAGCCAGTAAGCATATATATTATATATGTGAGAATTTCATCTCGCCTGGGGCACTTCTTTTTTTTGTCTTCATTTTTCTTGCTAAATCAAGCCTAAGACTATATACTACTAATAAAGGAAGGAAAACTATGAAAGCTGTTTTGGATTCAATTAATTATTTAAATATTAACAAAGAAGATTATATAGTCTTAGCTTGTTCTTATGGACCAGATTCAATGGTTCTTCTTGATATTCTTTTAAATTTAAACTTTAAAGTAGTTATTGCTCACGTAAATCATAAAATAAGAAAAGAATCAGATAAAGAAATGCTAAGTTTAAAAAAGTTTGCTAAAGATAATAATATAATATTTGAATTAAAAGAAATTAATGAGTATCCAGAAGGTAACTTTGAATCAAATGCTAGAGAAATTAGATATAATTTTTTTGAAGAAATCTTAAAGAAGTATAATTCAAAACATCTCTTTACCGCACATCACGGAGATGATTTAATCGAAACTATCCTTATGAGATTAGTAAGAGGTTCTAACTTTAAAGGGTATGCTGGATTTAAAGAAGTAACTAATTATAAAAATTATAATATCTATAGACCTTTAATTCATATTACTAAAGAAAGCATATTAAAGTATGCTAAAGATAAAAATATTCCCTATGAAATGGATCATACTAATTATGAAGATGATTATACTAGAAATAGATATCGAAATAATATAATTCCGCTTCTTAAAAAAGAAAATAAAGATATTCATAAAAAGTTTTTAAACTTTAGTAAAGAAACATTTCTATATGAAGAATACTTAGAAGAAAAAACAATTAAGTATTATCAAGAAATATATAAAAATAACACAATTGAAATAAATAAATTCTTAAAACTTAATGAAATTTTTCAAAATAGATTACTTGAAAAAATATTATTTAATATTTATAAAGAAAATATAAATAAAATTACTAATAAACATAAAGCTTTAATATTTGATTTAATAAAAAGTAATAAACAAAACTCTTATATAGATTTACCTCTTAATTTAAAAGTGTTAAAATCTTATAATATTTTACAATTTAAATTTAATGATGAAAAAGATGTGTCTTATAATTTAATTTTAGAAGATAAATTAAATATAAATAATAATATATTTAAATACTTAAAAGAAGATATAAATGATAATAGTAACTTTATAATAAGATTAAATAGTAAAGATATCAAACTACCTTTAAAAGTAAGAACTAGAAAAAATGGAGATAGAATTAGTGTAAAGAATTTAAAAGGTACTAAAAAAGTAAAAGAAATATTCATTGAAAATAAAATAAATTTAGAAAATAGAAATAAATATCCTCTAGTAGTAGATGATAATGATACTATAATATGGATTCCTGGGCTTAAAAAAAGTGAATTTGATAAACAAAAACCAGAAACTTATGATATAATAATAAAGTACGAAAAAAAGGAGAAAATTAATGAGAAAGAAAACATATAAAAAACAAACAATGCCATATGCATTATTGTTTGTTGTAATTATAGGAGTACTAGTATTTTATAACTTATCACAATTTAAAGTAAATGAACTTACATATAATGAATTCATAACAGAGCTGTCTAATAATACAGTAGAAACCCTTGAGATAACTGAAAAATCAAGAGCGGGACTTTACTTTGTAACTGGTCAATTAAAAGATTATGATGAAACAGAAAGTTTTAAAGTAAATGTACCTCTATCAGAAAAAGTACTAGAAAGAATACTTGCTTATACTACAGAAGATGAAATTGAAATAAAAGCAATACCAAATCCAGAAAATAGTGGAGTACTAACGGTGCTTGTAAATATAGTGCCAACTTTATTACTAATAGGAGTTACCATCTGGCTTTTTTCTAAAATAAGTGGTGGTAATAAAAACAGTATGGACTTTGGTAAAAGTAGAGCTAAACTTAATGAAGATGTCGGAAAAGTTAAATTTGATGATGTTGCTGGTTTAGTTGAAGAAAAACAAGAAGTAGCCGAACTAATAGACTTCTTAAAAAGTCCGAAGAAATTCCAAAAACTTGGAGCAAGAATACCAAAAGGAGTACTACTAGTAGGACCTCCTGGAACGGGTAAAACCTTACTTGCAAAAGCAGTAGCAGGGGAAGCGAATGTTCCATTTTATTATATAAGTGGATCAGACTTTGTTGAACTTTTTGTTGGTGTTGGAGCATCAAGAGTAAGAGATATGTTCAAACAAGCTAAACAAAGTGCACCATGCTTAATCTTTATAGATGAAATTGATGCAGTCGGAAGACAAAGAGGGACAGGTCTTGGTGGCGGACACGATGAAAGAGAACAAACCCTAAATCAATTACTAACCGAAATGGATGGCTTTGGAGCAAATGAAGGAATAATTATTATTGCTGCAACCAATAGACCAGATGTACTAGACCCAGCCTTACTAAGACCAGGAAGATTTGACCGTCAAGTAACTGTAAGTCTTCCAGATCAAAGAGAGCGCCATGCAATTTTAAAAGTTCATGCTAGAGGAAAAATATTTGATAAATCAGTAAACTTAGAAAACCTATCCAAAAGAACTCCGGGATTTAGTGGAGCAGACTTAGAAAATCTACTTAACGAAGCAGCGCTACTTGCCGTAAGAAGAGATTTAACTGCAATTTCAATGAGTGAAATTGATGAAGCAACTGACAGAGTCCTAATGGGACCTGCTAAAGAAAGTAGAAAAATAACAGATAAAGAAAAAAGATTAGTCGCGGTTCACGAATCAGGACACGCATTAATCGGTATCAAATTAGAAGATGCCAATGAAGTACATAAAATAACAATTATACCTAGAGGACATGCTGGTGGTTATACAATGATGCTTCCTAAAGAAGAAAAATTCATTGTAATGACAAAAGATGAACTACAAGCATCAATCACAAGTCTTCTATCAGGTAGAGTTGCTGAAGAACTATTCTTAGGTCAAATAACAACTGGAGCATCAGATGACTTTAGAAGAGCAACATCAATTGCTAGATCAATGGTAACTGAATATGGAATGAGTGACCTTGGAACAGTTCAACTTGAACATAAAAGTGAAGGAGTATTCCTAGGAAGAGATTATAATAAATCTAAAAACTTCTCAGATAGAGTAGCTCATCAAATAGATCAAGAAGTTAAAAAAATCATTGATTCATGCTATGCTGAAGCAACTAAAATATTAAAAGAAAACAAAGACTTAGTACTATTACTAGCTGATACTTTAATGGAAAAAGAAACTCTAACAAGAGAAGAAATAATCGAACTAGTTGAAACTGGAAAATTATCAGGAGAAAACGATCCTGAAGATTTAAAAGCTCAAGCTAAAAAATTAAAAATCAAAG
>DUUS01000092.1:5000-10164 GCA_012841465.1 Mollicutes bacterium | reverse complement strand
AGAAAGGAATAACTTTTAAGAAACCTTTAGCATAAACATTTATCCCAACTGTTACTGAAAATGTAATCAGAGCAACAACAGCATTTTGCCAAATAAATTCTTGATTTTCTAAAAGTCCAATTTGTTGAAGAGCACTAGGTGCTAAGCTAAGACCAATTATCATAATCATAGGTCCGATAATAATTGGTGGAAGAAGTTTATTTATCCACTCTTTACCAATAAACTTTATTAAAACTGCAAAGAGTACATAAATAAGTCCGACTACAACAATGGCGGTAAATACTCCTGCTTTTCCAGCACTTGCAAACCCAACAACCATTGGAGTAATAAAAGCAAATGAACTTCCTAAATAAACTGGACTCTTTCCTTTAGTACATATAATATAAATGAGTGTACCAAGTCCTGATGTAAATAAAGTGACGGGAATTGATAATACTTCCTCACCAGCACCTGCATTTACAAGCATTGGTACTAGTATTGTTGCCCCAAACATAGCAAAGACATGTTGAAGTGAAAAAACAAGCCACTTCAGTGCAGGGGGTCTGTCATAAACATCGAGTAATAATTTCTTTTCTTTCATAACTACCTCTTTCTTTTTAGATGGTGACATAGAAAAACACTAAAAATTTTAGTGTTTGATCTTAAAAATTAGTTTTTAAATTGTATTTATTAATAAGCATCTCTAATATCATGCTACCACCTAGAAGAATATTATCATAGTAAATTCCAAAATGCAAGAAATAAAACATAGAAATTGAATTTTTGAGTTGAAATTCATTTAAACTCATGGTATATTACTAATTAGGAAATATTAAATTCCTAAAAGCCCGATTAGCTCAGTCGGTAGAGCGCATGGCTGTTAACCATTAGGTCGCTGGTTCGAGTCCAGCATCGGGCGCCATATTATATAACTAAAAACTCTGGGAAATCCCTGAGTTTTTTCTTGCTTAAAAAAAATAAGCATGTTATAATTTATATACTAAGAGAGGGATTAAATATGAACAACTTATTTACTAGTGTTGAAGAAAAAAATGCGATTGAGAATCTTTTAGCAATGAGAAAACTTGCTGAAACAGAATTAGAAGAGGGATCTTTCGTTGAAGAAATAAGAGATTATCTAGATAAATGTACTGAAATTTTTGATATAGAAGGTGGCAGAGTAAACTATGCGGCTGAGATTTTAGCTAGAAGAGTTGAAAAACCAGATATATATATTAAAGGAGTATCACCAGAATATGATGCTACCAACAGGGCGGCTGAAATTGCAGCCTTAGAAAAAGAATTTCAGGCATTTTTAGAAGCAGCATCTAGAAATAATAGTGAAGACATACAGTTTTACTATAATGTAATAAATGACCGTCTAAATCGAATTGATGATTTAAAAGAGAAAAGAAGTTTAATCGAAAGTAGTGTACCTGATTTACACAATTTTAAATATGAAGAATTAGCAACTGAACTTAGCGGTTTCTTTAAAACTGTAGATTCATTTTTGCCAGAAACTAAATTAAAAGAATCTCCCGAAAAAGAAGAAGTAATTGTAAAAGAAGAAAATCTAACTTCTGAAGATAAAACTCTTGTTAAACCAATTGTCACATTAAGTGATGAAGAAAAAGAGCCTGAGCTTGAAGAAGAACCTATTATGTATGAAGAAGTTGATCTTACAACTCCAGATAAAGTTCGCCACGAAGTTATCGGTATTAAATCACCCCAAACTTTAGAAGATGAAATTAAAATAGAATCTCCGGAAGTTGTCTCTGATGTAAAAATTGAAAAACCAGAGGTAGTAGAAGATATAAAAGTAGAAGAGCCGATTAAAGAATCAAAATTAGATGATATCTTTGAACCTGGATATGAAGAAGAACTTGATTCAATGTTGTCTTTTAAAAATCTTGAATTAGAAAAAGATTTTGTAACCGATGAGCCGTTTGACTTAAAAAGTTATGATTCAGATATTATTGAACCTGAAGCTCCAGAAGAAGTGGAAAAAAGACCTCTTGACCGGATTGTTCCTCTTGAAGAAATAAAAGCTGAAGAAAAGAAAGAAGAGCCAGAAGTATTTCCATATGAAATGCCAGAGGGATTTTCACTAGTCGATATTGCTCTTGAACTATATCAAGATGCTGATCTTTGGATAGATATTTATAAAGCTAACCAAGAAGTATTTAATACTATGGTTAAAGATGTAAGAAATGGAAATTTTGATAATATTGAAAATGATAAAAAAATATTTTCTGGTTTAACTATTAATTTCCCAGTACCAAAAGTAGAAAAAACCCAGACTGAGAAAGTCTTATAAGGAGGCACTATGTTTTTTGCAAAAGATGACATCATTGAATTAAAGGAAAAGAACTATTTAGTAAAGAGGGTCGCACTAATCGAAAATGAAGCTTATTATGAAGTAGTAGAGACAGATAAAGAAACAGATGAAGAGCTTAATGATAAAATGATTATTAAAGCGATTAATGAAGATGCTACTTTATATATAGAAGAAATTAATGATGAAGATTTAATTAAAGAAATAAATAAAGAACTTAAATAACTACTGGTTTCCAGTGGTTTTTTTATTTTCACTTTACACTCCTTCCTTGAATAAAATTTGACATAATTACTCATAATATGGTAAGATAATTCTCGTTCGTCTGGGGAGGGGAACAAAAAATGAAAACAAGAGTATCTTCACCGAAGATATTTAATGTTGTATTATGCGTAATTATATTACTTACATTTGTTTTAATTATAGGTAGCAAAACTGATGCTGAGGTTTTAACAGATCAAGGCTCTGAGGTGATACCCCTCAGTAGGGAGATAAATTTAAAATATAAAAATTTAACTATCCCAATAGTTTTGTTAGATGAAGATAAAAGAGATTTTGATTTTTATCTTAAAAAATATGACAGAGAAATAAAATTCTTTAGTAAATTATTTGATTATAACTATAAAGATATATTAAATGATTTAAAAGAAAGACAAGAAGAAAATGAATCTTTTGAAGTAACTAATATTGGTTATTTAAAAAATAAAGATAAAAGCTTAAAAAAATTTCCTAATTTTGAATATGGACTTATTGAATACTTCTATGAATTAAATAATTCAAAAAGTAAGTTAAGGAAAGTAAAATATGTTCCATATGAAGGTGGTTCTGAATATATAGAAAGTTTAATATTATATTACTCATCTATATATGAAAATGTAGACCCTGTTGTTTTACTAGGAATAGGTGCTGCCGAATCGGGAAATTATAAAGTTAAATATATGCTTAACCGTAACAATGTTTATGGTGGCATGAAGAATAAAAAATTAATTAAACATAATAATATAGAACAAGGAGTGCTGAGCTTTGTTAGACTAATGTCTAGAAATTACTATGGTAAAGGTTTAGAAACCCTTGAAGAAATAGGAAGAGTTTACTGTCCTGTATATATAAAAGGTGTAAAAAGAGCAAGTAGTCACTGGGTTAACTTAGTAACTAATCGCTCAGAAAAATATAAAACGCATACAAATACAATAACAATTGAAGACATATATAATATAGAAGAGATTTAAAAGTCTCTTTTTTTGTATTTAAAATTGTATAAATTTAAATAATACTTTATAATATAACTAGGAGAGAATATGAAAAATTTATTAGAATTAAACCTAACAGATAAAAAAGTTATCTTAAGAGCAGATTTTAATGTAACTCATAAAGATGGAATTATCATAAATGATGAAAAGATAAGGGCTTCTTTAGAAACAATTAATTATTTAATTAATAAGAATGCTAAAGTAATTATAATGAGTCATTTAGGTAAAGTTAAAACCTTAGAAGATAAAAAAAATAATACTTTAAAAATTGTTTATGATAGATTAAAAGAAATGCTTAATGCTAAAGTATACTTTTCTAAAGACACAAGAGGAAAAGATTTAGAAACTATAATCGATAATCTTAAATGTGGTGAAGTATTATTAATGGAAAATACCAGATATGAAGATTTGGATGGAAAAAAAGAAAGTTCTTGTGATTTAGAATTATCTAAGTACTGGGCATCACTTGGAGATATATTTGTAAATGATGCTTTTGGAACAACTCATCGAAAACATGCTTCAAATTATGGAATCTCTTTATATTTAGAAAGTGCTTATGGATTCCTCGTTGAAAAAGAAATTAAAAACCTATCCATATTATTAAATCCTGAAAAACCATTTACAGTAATAATGGGTGGAGCTAAAGTAGATGATAAGATATCATTAATAACTTCTATATTAGAAAGATGTGATTATCTTCTACTTGGAGGAGGAATTGCTAATACATTTTTAAGTATAAATAATGAAGTAGGAAAATCACTTATAAGTAAAGAAACTATAGATGATGTAAAAGTTTTATTAAAAAAGCATGGTGATAAAATAATAATGCCTAGTGATGTAGTAATAGAAAACAATAATGAAGTAAGTATTAAAAAAATAGAAGATATCAATATTGAAGATACTATATATGATATAGGAGAGGGCACAATTAAATTTTATGAAGATTACCTTAAAAACTCAAAAACTATCTTTATAAATGGAACAGTAGGTTTATATGAAGATAAGAGATTTGAAAAAGGAACTAAAGATCTTTTAAAGATTGCCAGTAAAAGCGATGCTAAAACAATAATCGGTGGCGGCGATGCTTTAGCAAGTGCTCATGCATTTAATATAAAAGACTTTTATCATATGTCTACTGGAGGAGGAGCGACTTTAAATTACATTGCTACTCAAAAATTATATTGTGAGGAAAATTAAATGTTAATTATTTTAAATCATAAAATGAATCTTACTATTGATGAAATTAAACATTATGAAAAGCATTTGAGAAAATATGATGTGGTAGTAATGCCTCAAACTCCCTACTTAGCACTTTTTACAAATGGAGAATATACCCTTGGTAGTCAGTGCGTAAGTGAGTATGATGCAACAGGAGGAGTAAGTGCTGAGGCACTTAAAGCTTTAAATGTAAAATATACATTAGTAGGTCATGGCGAGAGAAGAGTAAGCAAGAGAGATACCGATGAAGTTATTTTGGAAAAAGTAAAAGAATTACTAAAATATAACATTACACCAGTATTATGTGTTGGTGAGTTTTATAAAGACACTATATATAAAAACAAAATATCAATAATTGAAAAACAAATATCATATATATTTG
>DUUS01000092.1:0-2500 GCA_012841465.1 Mollicutes bacterium | reverse complement strand
TCGGATTGGAGTCTGCAACTCGACTCCATGAAGCTGGAATCGCTAGTAATCCCGAATCAGAATGTCGGGGTGAATACGTTCCCGGGTGTTGTACACACCGCCCGTCATGCCACGGAAGTCTGTAATACTTGAAGTCGGTAGCCTAACCCGTAAGGGAGGGGGCCGGTGAGGGTAGGACAGGTAACTGGGGTAAAGTCGTAACAAGGTATCCCTACGAGAACGTGGGGATGGATCACCTCCTTTCTATGGAGTATAAGATTTCTAGAAAGAAAACCGTAGGTGGAACTTCGGGGTTTGAGCATTTATATGCTAAAAGTTCTACAGTAAGACTACTTAAAAGTTAATCCATTTTACTTGGTTTTGAGAGATTGTTCTCTCATTTTTGTTCTTTGAAAACTAGATAATGTAAATTTGAGTCGTTTATCTATATTATATAGATAGACAAATTAAGTAATCTAATTTCTGTCGGAAATTAGATATTAAGATCTCAAACTCATCAAAAAAGAAAAATCATATGTATCAATTAGATACAAATTGGTGGTTAAATTAATAAGGGCACATGGTGAATGCCTTGGCAATAGAAGTCGATGAAGGACGTGGTTAACTACGATATGCCTCGGGGAGCTGTACACAAGCTTTGATCCGGGGATCTCCGAATGAGGAAACTCACTTGCAGTAATATGCAAGTACCCTAGAGTGAATAAATAGCTCTAGAGGAGGCAACTCTGGGAATTGAAACATCTTAGTACCAGAAGGAAGAGAAAGAAAAATCGATTACCTTAGTAGTGGCGAGCGAAAAGGTAACAGCCTAAACCAGTCTTAGGACTGGGGTTGTAGGACACTAAGCACGGAGTTACAAAATTACTTGGTAGCAGAACAGTCTGGAAAGACTGACAAGATAGGGTGATAGTCCCGTATGCGAAACCTAGTAATCTCCTTAGTGTATCCTGAGTACGGCGAGACACGTGAAATCTTGTTGGAATCCGCGGGGACCATCCCGCAAGGCTAAATACTCTCTATTGACCGATAGTGAACAAGTACCGTGAGGGAAAGGTGAAAAGAACCCCGGAAGGGGAGTGAAATAGAATACTGAAACCATGTTGCTTACAAGAAGTTCGAGCCCGTTAATGGGTGAGAGCGTGCCTTTTGCAGAATGAGCCGGCGAGTTATGATATAGTGCAAGGTTAAGCGGAATACGCGGAGCCAAAGCGAAAGCGAGTCTTAATAGGGCGTTTTAGTACTATGTTGTAGACCCGAAACCGAGTGATCTAGCCATGAGCAGGTTGAAGTAAGGGTGATACCTTATGGAGGACCGAACCATTAGACGTTGTAAAGTCTTTGGATGACTTGTGGTTAGCGGTGAAATTCCAATCGAACTCGGAGATAGCTGGTTCTCCCCGAAATAGGTTTAGGCCTAGCCTTTTACGATGCTACTTGGAGGTAGAGCACTGAATGTGGAATGGCCCCGTCTTGGGGTACTGACCACAATTAAACTCCGAATGCCAAGTATGTTAGTAAGGGAGTCAGTGTATGGGTGATAAGTCCATGCGCGAGAGAAAAAGAATTCAGACCGTCAGATAAGGTCCCAAAATATATGTTAAGTGATGAAGGATGTAGGATCGCACGAACAGCTAGGAGGTTGGCTTAGAAGCAGCTACCCTTTAAAGAGTGCGTAATAGCTCACTAGTCGAGTGGTCCTGCGCCGAAGATGTACCGGGGCTAAACATATTACCGAAGCTGCGGATTTATACTTTTAGTATAAGTGGTAGGGGAGCGTTCTAACTGCACTGAAGATAGACCGTGAGGACTATTGGAGCGCTTAGAAGTGAGAATGCCGGCGTGAGTAACGTAAGGAAGGTGAGAATCCTTCCCACCGATTGACCAAGGTTTCCAGGGTAAAGTTCGTCTTCCCTGGGTTAGTCAGGACCTAAGGCGAGGCCGAAAGGCGTAGTCGATGGACGACAGGTTAATATTCCTGTACTATGTATATGACTGATGGAGTGACGGAGAAAGCTAAGAAGGGCCAATTATTGGATTTTGGTCTAAGCGATTAGGTTGATGCGCTAGAAAATCTGCGACATCGTTAAAACTGAAACGTGATGGCGAAAGTTCCTACGGGAACTGAAGTCTTCTGACGCTACGCTTCCAAGAAAAACTTCTAAAGATATCATATATGTACCTGTACCTCAGAACCAACACAGGTGGTCAAGAAGAGAATTCTAAGGTGAGCGAGAGAACTATGGTTAAGGAACTCGGCAAAATTACCCCGTAACTTCGGAATAAGGGGAGGTTTCCTATGGAAACCCGCAGTGAATATTCCCAGGCAACTGTTTATCAAAAACACAGGTCTCTGCTAAAGCGTAAGCTGATGTATAGGGGCTGACGCCTGCCCAGTGCCGGAAGGTTAAGATGATTTGTTAGCTGGACGAAAGTCGATAACAGCGAAGCAATGAGTTGAAGCCCCGGTGAACGGCGGCCGTAACTATAACGGTCCTAAGGT
>DUUS01000091.1 GCA_012841465.1 Mollicutes bacterium | reverse complement strand
GCATCATTTTCTTCATCCTGCTTTTCAATTTAATGGAGAAGAACTTGGTTTTTGGATGGCTAAATTTGAGCCGAGCGTGTCTGACCAAGCAAGTGAGTGTTATAACAATCCGAGTTCAGCAAATTGTAATAATTCCGATTTAGTACCAAAAATTATCCCAGGTGCTTCGACTTGGAGGCACATCAATATTGCAAATTCATATCATGTATCTAAGGATATGAAAAACCACACAAGTATTTATGGATGGCTACCAGAAGAACTTGATTCTCATATGATTACACCTTATGAGTGGGGAGCGGTTACTTATTTAACGACATCACAATATGGGGCTGATGGAGAAGTATGGAATAATGCATATAATCAATATATTACTGGTTGTTCCGGTGAAAATGTAGATTCACGAAATTTAAGTTATTGTGTTCAATATTCAACTGCTAATGGTCAAAAGGCTAGCACTACGCATAATATCTATGGAGTATATGATATGGCAGGTGGGGCATGGGAACGCACAATGGGTAATTATAATAATTTAGTTGCTTCTGCTGGATTTGAAACAACGGATACGCTTGAATTAATAGAACAAAAGTATATTTTAAGATATTCAACTTTACCACAACATTTATTAAATGGTTATGGCATGAATTATGATATAACTATTTATGGAGATTTTATTTATGAAATGAGTTATAATGCTGCAAGGTATGATGGTAGCACATGGACGGGACTATCTAATAGTTCATGGTACTTTGGGCACACACACTTACCATCTACTGCTTCATCTTGGATTGCAATGGGTGGTGATTGGGGAGATTTTATTTCAGGTGAAAATTCTGGTATCTTTGCTTTTGATCGAAGTTCAGGAATGCCAATGAGGTATGGAACATTTCGTTTTACTATTTATCCATTATAATTAATTTTAAATTATATTTGTCTCATTCACACAATCTAATGCATCATTCCGTCCTATCTTAACTCCGCTTAGTTAAGTATTTTCTTAAGCTTTAGGTAGTCTAATATTACTACAACAAATATAAATAGTATTTCTGCTATTATTAATGAATATATTCCAATTCTTAAAAGTGATAGGGTAAATGTTGCTATAAGCTTAATTATAATTCCATAGGTAGTGCTTTTCATTGATGCTTTAGCGTGCCCCAATGCTTGAAGAGTACTTGCCATTGGTGCTTCTAAGTAATAAAAGATAAAGAATGGTGCTAGTAGTTTTATATAATTAATACCACTTGTTGTTTTAAAAATAATATAAAGTATTTCTTTGGTAAAGAAAAATATAAATGCATTTACTAGTATGCCAAATAAAAAAGAGGATAGTAGTGATTTTTTATAAATTTCTTTTACCTTTTTTTTATTTTTACTTCTTTTTGATATCTCTGGTATAAGAGCTGTTCCTAGAGCGGTTATAAAAAACGATGGGACGATTAAAAGTCCGATTACATATGTAGTGTATACCGCATACTCCGATACAATAAATTTAGCAGTATAGCCTACACTCAGCATTGCTGATGTTAGTAATATTGGCTCGAAGAAAAAGCCAATATTACCAATTATTCTTCCTCCTACTGATGGAAGACCAATACTTAGTACTTCTTTTATAGTTCCAGTATCAGGTTTAATATCTTTTTTTTCTATTTTAAATTTCTTTGGTAGATAGAGAAGAAATATTATTATTGATATTGTTTCTGATACAATACTTATTAATATATAACCACTTACAGCAAAGACAATATCATATTTCATTAAATGAGGAAGTACTAATATTACGATAAAGAACTTAAAGAACTGTTCTAGGACATTTGACATAGTATGTGGCATCATTTGTTGCTTGCCAAAGAAATAACCTCTTAGAATGCTTGCGATTGATATAAACGGAAGGACAAAAGAAAGACATATAAGAGGTATAAATGCTCTTGGTTCATGAAGCAAATTACTTGTTAAATATCTTGCGGTAAATACAACAAATAGTATTAAAATAAGATTTAAGATAAGTGATACTGGTACTATTGAAAAGATAACATTTTTACCAGATTTTTGTCCTTTTGCAACAATATTAGAAATTGCTATCGGAAAACCAAGTTGAGTTATTGTAATCAAAAGACTATAGGTAGGCATTATTATTGAATAAATACTTATTCCATCTGGTCCTATTACTCTTGTAAAATATATTTTTATAATAAAGCTAAATAATTTAGTTAATATACCACCAACAATAAGTATAAAAGTACTTTTTATGAATTTATTTTTCATGCATCTCCTTTTAAATATTTAAAAATTGTTATATAATAAATATATGAGAATTAGTATATATTTATTTTAGGAGTGATTTTTATGAATGAATTTAAATTTAATACTATTGAAGAGTTATATAATAAATTACTACCTGCCTTAAAGACTAAAGTAAATGATTTAAAAAGAAAACATATAATCTATATAAAAGAAGAAGATATTTGGGAGTATTTAACTAAAAGTTACTGGAAAAACTCTAAAGAACTTACCCTTGCTGATATGGTAAATGATATTTTATCTACCCCTGATTCAG
The DNA here is from genome assembly GCA_012841465.1 of Mollicutes bacterium. Taxonomy (GTDB): domain Bacteria; phylum Bacillota_I; class Bacilli_A; order RF39; family UBA660; genus DUUS01. Next base: position 1,905 of record DUUS01000091.1, on the reverse strand, counting down.
ATCTTGAAAATTATTTATTAAATAAAAAGAATACCTCTGATGGAGGAATTTTGTGAGGAGACTAAAGAATGTGCACATTTAAACAACTAAGTACTAAAATAAAAGAACTCAATTTTACTGAAGAAGAAATACATTTAGTAAATGAAGCTTATAAATTTGCTGAAAGAGCCCACAAGGGTCAAAAAAGATTAAATGGAGATGATCAAATTCTCCATAGTTTAACTGTGGCAAATATAGTGTGCGATTTAAAAGTAGATGCTACTACTATAGCAGCCGCACTTCTTCATGAAACAGTATCTAAATCTAATATTTCATTTGATTTAATTGAAAAAAAATTTGGCTTAGATATTAAAATAATAATCGAAAATTTATATAAATTAAGAAAAGTAAAACTAACTGATTATACTGAATCATCAAGTATATATTTAAGAAAAATATTAGTTGGTTTAAGTGAAGACTTTAGAGTTTTAATAATAAAACTAGCAGATAGACTACATAATATGAGAACAGCAGATGCTCTAACAGAAGAACAAAGAAAACAAAAAGCTACTGAAACAATTGAAGTATTAATACCGATTGCTCATAGACTTGGTATTAATTCAATTAAAAGTGAACTTGAAGATCTATGTTTAAAATATTTAAAACCCGATGTATATAATGATATATTAGATAAACTAAATGTATCAAGAGAAGAGTTAATAACCGCACTTGAAGATATGAAAAGTAATATATGTGAAATACTTCTTGATCATAATATTGAATTTGAAATAAAATCAAGAGTTAAAAGTGTACATAGTATATATAAAAAACTAAGTACTGGAAGAAAATGGTCTGATATTTATGATATTCTAGCAATGAGATTAATTCTACCAACTGAAAATGATTGCTACCAAGCAGTAGGTTTAATCCATTCTAAATACAGACCTATTCCAAAAAGATTTAAAGACTTTATTGCTATGCCTAAAAATAATATGTATCAGTCAATTCATACATCAGTCTTTGGAACCGATGGTCATATTTTTGAAATCCAACTTAGAACACCTGAGATGGATGCTATTGCTGAAAATGGTGTAGCATCTCACTGGTCTTATAAAGAAAATGCTAAATCAATTCAAAGTATTATGGAACAAAAACTTGAACTTTTTAGGACAATTATTGAAAACAACCTAGAAGAGAAAAGTGATGAAATTTTCGTTAAAAATATAGAAGAAGAATTTTTAAGCCAGCAAATATATGTCTTTACTCCAAAAGGAGATGTAATGGAGCTTCCTTCTGGAAGTACACCAATTGACTTTGCTTATCGTATTCACTCAAATGTAGGAGATCAAACAGTTGGTGCGATTGTTAATGAATCTATTGTTCCTCTTAACTATGAACTTAATGATGGAGACATAGTTAAAATAAACACTAGTAATAGTGCTAAACCTAATAAAGATTGGCTTGGTTTTGTTAAAACAACCCAAGCTAAAAATAAGATAAAATCTTATTTTAGTAAAATTGATAGAGAAAAGAATATTACTAGAGGAAGAGAATTACTAGATAAAGAAATAAGAAAACAAAAATTAAATTCAAGTGAAGTTTTAACCGATGAAAATATTGAAAAGTTAATTAAAGATTTAAAAGTAAATAACTTTGATGAAATTTTACTAAGTATCGGATCACTTAGATATACTGGAAAATATATAATTAATTTAATCTATGGAGATCACTTAGAAGTTCATGATATACTACTTGGTAGAATTGAAAATAAAAAAATCACTAAACATAACTATAAAAACAATATTATAGTAGCAGGGATAGATAACGTAAGAGTATCTCTAGGAGCTTGCTGTAACCCTGTTTTAGGTGATGAGATAGTTGGTTATGTAACTAAAGGATCAGGCGTAACAGTTCACTTAAGCACAT
>DUUS01000090.1 GCA_012841465.1 Mollicutes bacterium | reverse complement strand
TGAGTTTCAGGAGTTTGTTTTCATTTAATGGGGCGATATATGAGGATCGAACTCATGCGTACCGGAGCCACAATCCGGCGTGTTAACCACTTCACCAATACCGCCATAACCGCATTAATTGTAGCAAATATTTTGTTTAAATGCAAGAGCCAGATGTTTTAAAATTTTTTAAAGAAAAAACGCTCTTAAGCGCTTTCTCCTTCAACAAGCATTGTTGTTATAAATATACCATAGCCTGATGTTGGACTATCAAGTATTACATGAGTTACGGCTCCAAAGATTTTATTGTCTTGAATGATCGGGCTTCCACTCATTCCTTGGACAATGCCACCTGTAGCATCTATTAACTCCTGACTTGTTATATTAAATCTTATATTTTTTATATTAGCATCTTGGTTGATTCTACTAATATTTATTTCATACGATTTAACTTCTTCTTCTTTTAAAACAGTATATATATTAGCAGAACCTATTTTTAAATCACTTGGTTTTCCAACCTCGAGTGTTTCATAGTTATCTAAATTTGAAGTATATTTTCCATATATACCTTTATCAGTGTTTTTAGTTATGTATCCAAAGGTATCACCTGCGTAAAATCTTGCATTTTTAGTTCCAGGACTTCCTACTTTACTTCTTGTTATTGATGTTATTGAATTTTTAAAAATTGAACCAGTTTTTATTTCAATTAATTTACCAGTTGTTCCTTCGGTTATTTCATGTCCTAGGGCTCCAAATATTCTAGTTTCTGGGTCAATATATGTTAAGGTACCAATTCCAGTTACGGTATCTTTTACATAGATTCCTGTTTTATAAATACCACCGGAAAAGATTAAATCAAAATCTGTATTAAAGTTTTTAGTTCCTCGTTTTACAGTAAAATTTACTTTATCATTCTTAACATTGTTTTCTATTTCAGTTACTAAGTCATCAACATTATTAACTATTTTATTATTTACTTTAGTAATAACATCTCCTACTTTAAGATCATTTTTATTGAGTTTGTTATTTATTTTATAAAAACCAATTATTATTACTCCATCATTTTGTACTTCAATACCAAGGGTTTTTCCGCCTGGTATTATTCTACTTGAATAAGCCAGTACATTTAAGGGTAGTAATAGAATCAGTAAAAATATCAGGGCTTTTTTCATTCTTTTCACCTAATATTAGTATGCTCAAAACAGTAAAAAATAACCTTAAATAAGGTTACTTTTCTACTTCAAAATCTTCAAATGTTCCATTTTCACTTAGTACTTTATTTACAGCTTCAGTAGCTGCTTTTAGCTTATCATCACAGATTTTAACTAGTTTCATAGCTTCAGTATATTTATTAATTGATACTTCTAGATCTGTTTCGCCACTTTCTAGCTGCTTTACTGTTTCTTCAAGCTTTTTTAGTACATCTTCAAACTTTTCATTTTCCATTATTTACCATCACTTTCTATTTTTGCATTTATATTTCCTTTATAAAGGGTTATATCAATTATATCACCAATTTTTACCTCACCAGAATCTTTTATTATTTTACCATCTTTTCTTACCATACTATAGCCTTTACTTAAAATAGCATTAGGATTTAATAACTCAAGTTTATTTTTAACTAAATTATAATTACTTTTTATATTTGTAAGTAATTTCTCAGGATTATTTAAAATATGAGTCTTTTTTATCTGATTTAATTTGTTTTTATTATCAAGAATACTATTATTTATAATCCGGTTTAAACTAATATATGAATTACTTACCCTCTGATGCATTACTTCATATACAGCAAGAGGATTTTTTAAGATATAATTATCTTTAATTCCTTTAAGTCTACTTTGATATTCAGTAATATTAGTTTTTATAATTCGGTTTGCTCTAATATATAGACCATTTAATATTTCAGTCTTTATTTCATATACAGCAAGAGGATTCTTTAAGATATAACTTTCTTTAATTGAAGATAATATATTTTGGTTTGTATTTAATTTATTTTTAATAATATTAGTAGTTCTTATTTTATATTGATTTAATAAAACATTAATATCAACTATATTAGGAACAGCTATCTCTGCAGCAGCGGTTGGTGTTGGTGCTCTTAAATCAGCAACAAAATCAGCTATTGTAAAATCAATTTCATGACCTACCGCACTAATTATTGGAGTTTTAGCATTAAAGATAGCATTTGCGACTACTTCTTCATTAAATGCCCATAAATCTTCAATTGAGCCTCCACCTCTACCAAGTATAATAACATCTAAATTATGTTTATCTGCTTCCTCTATCTGCTTTACTATATAATCTTTTGCATCAAGTCCTTGAACTAGTGATGGAAATAGATAAGTACTACAAATAGGATATCTTCTTTTAATTGTTGTTAAAATATCTCTTACTGCTGCTCCAGTTGGAGCAGTTATTATTCCGATTTTTTCAGGATATTTAGGAATTGGTTTTTTATGAATAGAGTCAAACAATCCTTTTTCTTTTAATTCTTTTTTTAGTTGTTCAAATTTTAAATGAAGGTTACCTAGTCCATCTTCTTCCATCTCTTCAATATAAATTTGATATTGCCCAGTTGCTTCATAAATACTTACTCTACCTGTTGCGAGTACTGTCATTCCATCTTCGGGAGTAAAGGTAAGTTTACTAGCACTGTACTGAAACATTACCGCATTTATTCTACTTGTTTCATCTTTTAAAGTAAAGTATAAATGTCCCCTAGTATGTCCTTTAAAGTTTGATATTTCACCTTTAATTATAATGTTTTGGATATGGGGATCAGTATCAAATTTATTTTTTAAATATTTATTTAAAGTTGTTACGGTTATATACTTTTTACTCATTAATTATCCTATCTAAAACAGCATTAATCATTTTTCTTACCGCATCATCACTAAACTTTTTAGCAAGCTCAATTGCTTCATTTATAACAACTACAGGCGGCGTGTCTGTATATTTTATTTCATACAAAGCTAGTCTTAAAATAGCTGCTCCAGTATTATCAAGGCGGTTTATTGTCCATCCTTTTAAATATTTATTAGCAAGCAAATTAAGTTCATCACCATGAGTTATAATTCCATATACCATATCTTTAACAAATTCATTTTCTATTTCAATATTTTCTTTGATAACGGTATCTACATCATGTTCTAGTCCATTTTCTTTATATAAAGATATTTGATAGATAATAGTCATTATTTTTTCTCTTAATTTTGTTCTGTTTTTCATCTTCAACCTCTATAAAATTATACCACAAAATATAATTTATTTTTATTCTTTTGATATTTCTTTTAATTCATATAAAATATTTATTGCTTCCATTGGAGTTACCTTTAAAGGATCAATGGTTTCTAATCTTTCTTTAAGTAAATTCTTTTCTTCAAAATCAAATGATAACTGAACATTTTCTTTACTTGGTGTTTGATTTTCATAAAGAGAAAGCAGTTCATTTGCTCTTTTAATAACATCTAGAGGCATTCCAGCAAGAGAAGCAACATGCACTCCATAACTTTTATCTACCGCACCTTTTTTTATTTTATGCATAAAGATAAGTTCATTGTTTTCAAGGGTGGCACTAACGTGTACATTTAAAATACTATTAAACTTTTTTTCCATTTCGGTTAGTTCATGGTAATGAGTACTAAATAAAGTTATTGCTCCGATATTTTTATTTACGAATTCTAAAATAGACTCAGCTATAGCCATTCCATCATAGGTTGCGGTACCTCTTCCTAGTTCATCAAAAAGAATTAAACTATTTTTAGTCGCACTTGTAATCGCATTTTTAGCCTCTAACATTTCGACCATAAAGGTAGATTCGCCACTTACTAAATCATCTGATGCTCCAATTCTTGTAAATATTTGATCGAAAATTGGTAAATTTGCCTCATCTGCAGGTACAAAAGATCCTATTTGAGCCATGATAACTATAATAGCAAGCTGCCTCATATAGGTGCTTTTACCACTCATATTTGGTCCAGTTATTAAAAGAGTTGTTACTCCATTATTTATAATACAATCATTTTTAACAAATTCTTTTTCACTTACGATATTTACTACTGGATGAAATCCATTTTTTATATTGACCTCATTTTTATTATTAAATGTTGGTCTAACTAAATTATATTTTTCACTTACAACACTTAGTGAAGTAATTGCATCTAAATAACCAATCTGACTACTTGTTTCTTTTAAAGTTTTGATATTCTGTTTTAATATTTCTTTTATCTCAATAAACAATTCATATTCAAGCTCGACTATTTTATCTTCAGCATTTAATATTTTAGCTTCTTTTTCTTTAAGCTCACTAGTAATATATCTCTCACCTGTAGTTAGAGTTTGTTTTCTTTCCCAGCCAAATTCTGGTTTTACTTTACTAATATGACTTTTACTTACCTCTAAATAATAACCAAATACTTTATTATAACCTATCTTTAAATTAGGAATATTACTTCTTTCTCTTTCTTTTTGTTCTAAAGAAGACAAGTATTTCTTAGCATTCTTTCTTATATCTTTAAGCTCATCGAGTTCTTTATTATAGCCATCTTTAATAATATATCCTTCTTTAATAGTTACTGGTGGCTCCTCATAAATAGCCTGATCAAGTAAATTATATAAGTCTATGTGTGTATTTATATCAAAGTCAAACTTTAACTGATTAACTATATCTTTTATTAATGGAAGTACTTTAAGTGATTTTTTAATTTGCAGAACATCTCTAGCATTTAAAGAATTTGAAGTAATTTTAGCACATAGTCTTTCTAAATCATATATTTCATACAGTGCATCTTGAAGCTCAGTTCTTAAGATAAACTGATTGTTTAATGTTTCAATATAATCTAATCTTTTATTAATTTTATCTCTATTAATAAGAGGATTCATTAAAAATTCTTTTAATGTTCTTGATCCCATTGAGTTTTTACATGCATCAAGAAGCCATAGTAAACTGTATTTTCTTTCTTTTAGTCTTAGGGTTTCAAAAATTTCAAGGTTTCTTACAGTATGGACATCCATAAGTAAATAATTAGAGTTATCTTTTATAATTACATTATTAAAATGAGTTATATCTTTTAATTGAATAGTTATTAAATAATAAAGTAAATGATTTACCCCAATTTTTACTCTAGAGTCATTTATATTATCTAAAATATCTACCGTTTCTTCATAAAATTCATTAATAATATTAATCCCTATATTATAATTGTTTTTTAGTGTATTAATTAACTCTAAGTCAAAGTCTTCTTCAATTATTATTTCTTTTAAATTTAAATTTAGTATTCGGTTTAATAAAACTTCATTATTTAAACTTAAGGTTTCACTATAAAGAAGACCAGTTGAAACATCAGCATAGGTTAAAATATAATTATTATTTAAATTAAGAATACTTCCGATATAATTAAAATCATTTCCAGCTAAAAAGTCAGCATCAATAACTGTTCCTTTACTTAATACTTCAGTTACTTCTCTTCTAACCATTCCTTTAGCCTCTTTAGCATCTTCCATTTGATCACAAACTGCTACTTTAAAACCTTTATTAAGAAGTTTATCAATATAGCTTCTTACAGAGTGGTGAGGAACTCCTGCCATTGGAACTCTTTCTTCTAAACCAGCTGATTTACCTGTTAAAGTTATATCAAGCTCTCTTGAAGCATTAATTGCATCTTCAAAAAATAGTTCATAAAAATCACCAACACGATAAAACAAAAAAACTTCTTTATAGTTTTTCTTTATATCCATATATTGTTTCATCATCGGACTTAATTTATTATAATTTACTTCACTTGACTTCATAGCAACTCCTACTTATTTAGTATATCATAAAATTTAAAAGCAGATATTATTTTACCTGCTTTTATTTAAATTATTTTCTTTTTTATAAGGAATCGTTACATAGTATGAAGATCCTAATTCTTCATATAGTACAAATTCATGAAGTAAACCACTTTCACCAAATATAGAAAATATTTCTGCTTCATTTTTAAGACCAGTTACTTCAATAAATAGTTTATTACCAGTTTCTTTTAAATACTCTGAGTACTCTTCATTAGTCATTTTTTGAACTATCTTAGGACTCTTTTTATAGATGGGATGTCCTTCCTTTGTAAAGCATTCTTTTTCAAATTCAACAATATTACCATCTTTTAAAATATCAGGTATTTTATATTTAGGATCATGTTCATAGAAAACATGAAAACGATATATATCTTGATTATCTATTTCACTTGTTAAATTATCACTTACATATGTTCTTGGTTTATCTAAAGCATCTTCTAAACTTATTTTTTGAAATCCATTTATATTTTGATTAATTACGGTTATTAATTCTTTAAATGGCATGTTTTTAAAACCATCCTTTAGGAGATGTTCTAGGTTTTCTCTTGGAACTAATATTTCTTCAGTGTAGTTATCATGTTCTGGTTTATCAGTACTTAAATTTAAATCTTCATCTAAATAGACCGGAAGATAATTTACTAAAAGTTCATTATATAATTTTATTTCTTTTAATGATAAATTTCTTTTTTCTTTATTAGAAAAAGGTTTTACTAAATAATAATTTTTATTAGTTATTTTATAATAATTATTTTCATGCTCAGTAATTTCAGTAATATATGTTCTCGCCTGATCTAAAATTTCTTCATTTTCAGTATATAGATATAAGTCTCCACCCAGTTTAATTTCTTTTAAGGCATTTCTAGTCATCACAATAGGGTCTTTAAAGTATAAAGTTTTTAAATTACTAAGATAAAATTCATTAGATTCTTTTAAAGATGGCATCAGTGCTAAAGTCTTTAATTCTTCATCACTGAAGTCTTTTAAAAGCCCACTTTTTAAAGCACCATATTCAATTAGTTTAATAGTTCTTTTTTCATGATTATCAAGTGAAATATATTTTCCATTTTGATGTTTTTCATATATTAGGGCTTCATGATAATACTGCAAGTTATAATAGTCACTTTCAGTTATTTCATATAGTAATCTTTCATTTTTTTCGTTAAAGTAATTAACTGCGATATCAAAATCACTTATATTCTTTTGATAAAATAAAATATTTGTTGAAGACAAAGTTAAAATATTAGGTAAATCAAGATTAGGAAATGAAGTTAAATTTCTTAAATTAAATCCTTCAAAATCATCTTTACTTAAAACAACTAAATTATTATTAGTAAGCTCTATATTTTCATTTAATTCTAGAGCTTTTTCAATTGGTAAAAAATACCTTTTCATTTCTTTTCCCCCAAACTTCTAAGTACGAGAAGAGCTTCATCAAAAGTAGAAACTCCTTTGATTAGTATATCATATTTCTTTTCCTTGGCAAACTTAAGTGCTTCTTCTAAGTTTTCTTTAGGAACGATAAATAAATCAGCATTCTTTTTAACGGCACCAGATAACTTAAATTCAACACCACCGATCTCTTCTACTTTACCATTAATGTCAATTGTCCCGGTTCCTACTACTGTATTTCCTTTAGTTAAATCTTCTCCAGTAAGAGCTTCATATATAGCAAGACTTAAGATAAGACCACCACTTGGTCCACTTTCAGATGATTTTGAATCAACTATTACTTCATATTCTGATTCTATATCATATATAGATATTGCTGCAAGACCTACTAATTTAGTTTCATCTTCCTCATATACTTTAGCACTTGCGGTTTTTATTTTATCTTTTTCTTTATATTTAATCTCTAGTTTATCGCCTACTTCTTTAGTTTGAATATAGGCTTTTAACTCTTCAATGTATTCATATTCATTATCATCATAAGATATAATTTTTGAACCTATTTTTATATCAGCAGTTGATTTTTCATCAACATAGATTATATAGTGATTTTTATTTTTAACTGAAAATTCAACCCCACTTTTTTGATATGCAACATATTTAGCACTACTTATTGATTCTTTAAAAAATAAACTATCTCTTTTTAAAGCATCAGATAGGGTCTCATTTTTACCTAAAGTTACATTTTCTTTAGGAGCTACCTCCCATGAGGGAATAATTTTTCCCATTAAATAAAACGGAAGTCTTCCATTTAGCATTCCAACATATGCCATATTAAATGAACCTTTTTTATTATCTATGTCATTGGCTTTATTTATTCTCTCTGTTATATTAATACTTCCACCTGATTTATATACTACATAGTTAGTATCAATACTAAATCCGATAATAAGTACTGAAAGAAATATGATAAATGATAGGTTATATTTAATATATTCTTTTATCTGTTCATAAAATTTATTAGTCATTATTTTTCCTTTCCTTTAAATTATAGCAAACATATGAGGGTTTATGATAAACAAAATCAAAAAGTTAACAATTGTTTTACTTATTGTTTTAATAATTTTAAAAAGACCATTGGTAATCGCTTCTATTTTAAATGGTATTAATATCTGGACTAACAGCACTTTTCCAGCTCTTTTTCCTTTTTTAATGATCAGTGATCTTATTATCTCAACTGATTTAATAAATTATATCACAGATTACATTGGTATTTATTTTAGTAAAATATTTAAAATGAGTAAATATTCCTCATATGTTTTTATTATGAGTTTAATTAGTGGTTGTCCGAGTAATGCTAAATATATTAAAGATTTATTAGATAAAGATTTAATAAATAAAGAAGAGGCAGTAAAAATACTATCAATGTCTCTTCTTTATAATCCAATTTATATACTCGCTTTAACAACCTATCTTAAATTTAGTGACTCTGTTTTTATAATAGTATTAAATATTTTCATTAATTTAATTATCGGACTAATCAACCGAAATTATAAAGTTAGTTATAACAATAATAAAAAACTAATACCAGAGGAATATAATATAACAGAGTCTATTTCAAAGACTATTGATACTCTTTTAATAGTACTCGGCTCACTAACTACTTTTATCGCTCTTTCATCTTTACTTCCGATTAGCCACCCTCTATTAAAAGGTATCTTAGAGATAACAATTGGTCTTACTGATATTCAGTTTACTGAAGGTTATAAATATAAACTTATCTTTACTGGTATCTTACTTGCCTTTGGAGGTCTTTCTATTCATACTCAAATAAAAAGTATTTTAAAAGATAAAAATCTTGATTATGGTCTATTTTATAAATCAAGAATTATCCATTTGATTTTGTTTTTGCTACTACTTTATCTCAAAACGATACCAACTACTTAATTTTCTTTCAACTTCAAAATTAGCTGGATCAGTTGATACATAACTTAAGTTAATCCCATAGTCATCACCATTTTCTGCTAAGATAGGAAGTTTAATATGAACCGTACAGACTCCACTTCCACATTTTACAGTAGCCTCACCATATGAAGTTGGTTTAGATGGCGTTTGTCTAAACACTGCTTTAGAATCAACAATAACATTTGCATTACCGATATCTTCTTCATCAATACCTCTTCGGTATCCGACTATATCTACTTTTTCATCTCTGCCACTTGAATCTTTACGGTGAGTATAATTATAATAAACCAAATACCCATATTGAGAACCTCTTTCTCCAATTTTATATTTAAATTTTAAGCAATTAGTACCTTCCTGCTGATTAAAATTATGAGAAGTTGAGTGAATTATTTGTTGAATTGTATCATTTTTTCGATTTGTTGTACCACTGTCTTCACAAGTATAAACCCCGATTAGCTCTCTTTCAATAAAATCATTATGAATTTGATTTGAAAGTAGTGCCTGATTAGTTTGAAGAGTAGATATTTTTTTACTAGTATTACTTTCATGTCTAAGTGAAATTAGCATACTAAGTAAATACACAATAATTAAAGAAACTAATGTTACACTTATTATTATTTCAGTGAGTGACACACCTTTGTTATTTAATTTCATTTGATCACGCCCTTAATATTTTTGCTTTTTTAGCATCATATGATTCTATCTGTACTCTTTGAGTTAAACAAAGTACAAAAATTACATTGATAAAAAACGACCCACCATAACTTAAAAACGGAATTGGAACCCCAGTAAGTGGTATTAAAGCAAGTACTCCTAAAAAGTTTATTAAAAGATGAAGCAGTAAAAAGATAAATGTTCCAAATGCCATAATTGAACCAGATAAGGTACTCGCATTTAACGATATTTTTAAAATTCTATATAACATTACTCCGTAGAGAAATATAATAAATAATCCTCCAATTGCTCCTATTTCTTCAATTATAATTGGAAAGACAAAATCCGTATATGCCTCTGGAAGATACATAAACTTTTGAGTTGAATCTCCAAGACCTTTACCTGTTAAACCACCATTACTAATTGCTATAAATCCGTTACAAACTTGATATCCAGTTTTATCTAAATATCTAGTACATGGTTTTCTAAAATATAATCTACTTGCCTGCTCACTTGTAAGCACATTACTTCCAAATAAAATAATCAAAATACCAAGTAAAACCATTCCAGTTCCAAGTAATTTTAAATTCTTAATATCTCTATCTTTAAATGGAAGAGCCATAAATATAAAAACAGCAATACCAACTATTATAACAGCAGTACCCATATCAGGCTGAGCAAAGGTAAGTCCAAAGATAATAAGTACAAAAACAAAGGGAGCAACAACCTTATTAATTTTATAGTCTTTCTTCCGGTGAATTTTATCCAGTGCTACAGCTAAATACACTATAACAATCGATTTAGCAAACTCACTTGGCTGAAGTGAAAAGAAACCTAAATCATACCAGCTTCTAACACTATGAGTAAGTGGTGCATAAATAAATAATCCGAAAAGAAGTAGTATTATAGTAATAATTCCAAGTGGAGCTAAAAACTTATACCTTTTTAAAGGAATATTTAATACAATAAGACCAAATATCCACGACGCAGCAATTATATATAAATGTTTAGTAAAAAAATAATATTCTTCTCTTCGATTATAAAGTACTGCAGTAATACTTGATGCACTAAAGATCATAACTGCCCCAAAGATAGTAAAAGCTATCATCAAAAATAAAAGAATTTTATCCATTTTTTTAAAGTTTGCTTTCATCAATATGCTCCTAATTATATAATATCATAAAGAAAGCATATTTTAAATATGCCTTTACATTATTTATTTGCAGTATGCTTCTTTATTCTATTTACAATTTTTTTATCTTGCATTTTCTTTAATATTAAAAATAATAGAATTACTACAGTAATTATAATTAATAAAATAAAAGTTGTTATTAATATTATTTCTAATTTCATAAATCACTCTTTTACTATATCTTTAGCAATTAAATTAAATATCTTATAATCATAAAACTTCTTAGTATTAAGAGAATGAATTTCACCTCTTACAGTTATAAAATCAATATTTGGATTATAAAATGAATGAGATATTGTATAATCTATATTATTATTTATAACACTTTTAATATCATATAAAGTATAATAATTTCTTTCTCTGTGAATACTGTAATTTAATATTACCTTTAAATTATTATTATTTTCTTTAAGAAGAGGTATCATATTTGAACTGTTTTTTAAATCAACGGGATCATTAGTCATAACATAAAGTACATTTGATACTAAATTAAGTACTTTAATATTAAGGTCACTATAAATATGACTTAAATCAAATAAAATAATATCATATTGTAAATTAGTTTCATAAATTAATTTCTCAACTGTTTTAAAATCAATCTTTTTACCTTCTTCAATACTCCTAGGAGCACCAACAAAATCAATATTATCATTATATTTAGTAATATATTTTTTATAATCAAGATTCTTTTTATTCATATCTAAATGAAAATTATAAATAGTTTTCTTAGCAACTTTATTTAAACAAAGAGCAATGCCACCTGAAAAAAGATCTAAATCAATAATTAGAACCTTTTTATCATTAGATAAAACTCCTGCTAAATTTAAAAGAATTGTTGTTTTACCTACTCCGCCCTTAGCAGAAAAGATAGCTGTTAAATTATTAAAACTCTTCTGTGCTTGTGTCAACTTTTTCAAATACTACTTCATCTCCAACTAAAGTCCCTTTAATACTTACATCAGTTCGGTAAGCTTTGATATTAAATATTCTACCAAAAAAACTAACATAGGTATGAACATTATAAATATATAAAGTATCATAATCATACTCAACTCTTAACTGATCATAGTCAATTTTTTTATTTTTATATTCTCTTTTAGCTTTTTCATAATAATCATTTACATTATAAGTAAAAGAATCTTTTATAATAGTTTTAGTAACATGTTCTAATCTTTTATGCTGCACTATTTTAATTCCTTCATCAAATAGAAAAGCACTTATTAAAATTGTAAGAGGTATTACTATAAAAAAGATACCTGTATTTCTTTTGTGAGCATTCATTAAATCACTTCCTACTATGGCTTGATTATACCATGATAATTTAGAAAAATGAAGGACTAAAAAAAATCCCTTTAAGGGATTTTATGCTCTACTTGAATATTTTCCATCACTTGTATTAATAATAATCTTTTCACCTGTTTTAATAAACAGAGGAACCTTTACTACTAATCCTGTTTCAATGGTAGCGTCTTTACTAGCACTTCCTGATGTATTTCCTTTAACAGCATCCATTGTCTGAGTAACTTCATATTCTACTTTTTCAGGTAGATTTATATTGATAATATTACCTTCATAAATATTAAGTTCTACTTCTAAGTTTTCTTTTAAGTATTTAATATTATCTTTTAAGATATCTTTATCTACTTCAAGTTGACTATAGTCTTTAGTATTCATAAAGACATATTTATCTCCTTGGTTATACAAGTAAGACATAGATACTCTTTCAACATGAGCTCTTTCTACTTTAATATGACTATTAAATGTTTCTTCTAATATTGCTCCTGTTTTTATATTTTTATATTTGATTCTGATAAATGCAGGTCCTCTTGCTGGTTTAACATGTTGAAAATCAATTATTAAACAAAGATTATTATTAAATATAACAGTCATTCCATTTTTAATATCATTAATATTTATCATTTAACACCTATTTTTTCTCATTAAATACTACTGTTTTGTTACAAACTTTACAAAACTTATTTAATTCCAGACGATCTGGAGTCTTTGCTTTGTTTTTTTCAGTTGGTCTGATTATAAAACCACACATTGAACATTTTAATTCTACACCAGAACGATTTTCACTTTTCTTAGACATAATAAATTCCTCCTTTTTAAGAAACCATTAGTATTATAGCATACGATTTAATAAAGATTCAACTATATTTCCATACATAAACTATTTTCTCAGCTAAATTATAATTTTGACAATCATAACAAGACTTATCTGTAGGTACTTTCATATCAATACAACAATTATCTTCAGGCATTTCTTTTAATTTATAATATGTCAGTAAACTAAAAACTGCTAGTACAATTATAACCATTGATATAAATACTCTATTTCCCATTTATATGCACCTCTACTTTAATTAAATATACTATAAACTTCTCTTTAATTCAATCATTATAAAGCAAATTAGTAATTTCTCTGACAACTCTAGAATTAATCGGATAGCGATAATTACTAGTACTATTTTTATAACTCAAATGCGGACTTACAATCGCAATAGAATACTCCGGCTTATCAAATGGTAGATAAGTAACATATGAAGTACTAGTAGTAGAGATAGTTTTATCAACTACATCTAAATATGAATCTGCAGTACCAGTTTTACCAGCAGAAGGTACTTTTCGATTAGTATAACTATATCCAGTACCAGAAGTATTAACTAATCTAAAACCTTCTCTAATTCTATTTAAATACTTTTCATCTACTGGTGCTTTATTTAATACTTTAGGATCAATCTGATAATAAATACTACCATCACTATTTATGACACTTTTTAAAAGTGATAATTTAATTCTTTTTCCAGTTGCGATAGTATTTATATACTGAAGCATAGATATTGGTGTATATGTATCATATAGTCCAACTGATATATTAAGAAGCAAATCATCAGTAACTGTTCTTGATTTAATACCAGTATTTTCATTTAATAAATCTATTCCTGTAATATTTCCTAGTCCATAGTCTTTTAATATATTACGATATAAATTAAAATGTTCCATAGTTGCATTTAATCTCATGTTTCTAGTATATTTTTTACCAGTTAAATTAACTGCGATTAAGTATTGAAAATAGTTACTAGACATTCTTAGAGCATTTAAATCATTTATAGTGCCTAAGTTAGTCCAGGAACATCTGTTTTTACCTCTATATAATTTAATACATGAATCATATACCTTAGTATTTTCATCAATTAAACCATTAGCATATCCAACACTTATAGTTGCTCCTTTAACTGATGACCCCATATTAAATGAACTTAATATATTATAATTTGAATAATCAACAAATGATAAATCTTCTTTTATTTTCTTTCCAACCATCGCAATTATACTTCCATCACTAGGACTGCCTACAAGTACATAAGACTCACTAAAGTATTTCGAATTATAACTATTTTTAGCTTTAATCATTTCTTCTTCAAGAATTTTTTCTATCTTTATTTGAAAATCAATATCTATAGATAAAACAAGATCCTTTCCTCTTTCATAGGACTCTATTAATTTAAGTTTATTATTTTCTACTTTATATTTAGCTTTAGTTCCTCTTAAATAATGGTCATAAACATATTCTAAATTAGAAATACCAACTCGATCATTTAGTTTATATCCTTGTTTTAAATACTCAGTTTTATATTCAAGTGGAAGCCCTTGTTTATATGTTGATACTCTTCCAAAAATATCTTTAAGTACATCACCATAGGGATATATTCTCTCCCAGGTTATATCAGTTCTTATTCCTGATAATGATAATTTATTTATAATTATATATTCTTCATCAGTAATATTATTTTTTATTATTTTATCTTGATAAGAAAATCCATTATTCATTAAATAATAAAAGATAGCTGCTTTTTTATTTATTTCTTCAAGCATTTCACTTGATATTAAATCAAGTTTAATATCAAGTAATTCATTACTATTTAATTTTCTTTCCCTATATTCCTTCATTGTATTTTCAGGTACTAAATTATTTACTTTTTCTTTATTATTTAAATAATAATAATATTTTAAATCTCTAAGTGATACCTCTTCATTTATCTCGATATTACTAGCAAGAACCTCAGCAATTACTAACTCCTCTTCAGTACTTATATTAAGTTTATTATATATAATTGACTTAACCCCAACATTATCTACTAGTATATTTCCTTTAACATCAAAAATTCTCCCTCTAGGAGCACTCATACCCTCAATAACAACTTCTCTTTTTTCACTTTCTAAGTTGTCATAATAATCTTTATTATAAATAGTCAAATAAAATAATCTACCAATTATAATAATATTAAAAACAACTAATAATATACTTAATCTTTTCATATTACTAGTATAGGTAATTTATCTATATTTTTGCATATATTAATTTAAGGGTGATTTTAATGATAGGTTTAATTGAAAGTTATGTCAAAAATATAACTGAAAATGATGTTTTTAATTTTGCTAGAAAAGAAAATATTAATTTAAACAAACAAGAATTAAGTTTTGTTTATGCCTTTATTAAAAACAATTACGAAGAATTATTAGAAAAAGGAAAAGATTTTGATATAAATAAATATCAAAACAGATTTACTCAAGAAAACTTTAATAAAATAAAACAGTTAATTATTAAATATTCAGAACTATTATAAAAGAGTAGAAATCCTACTCTTTTATAATGTCTTCTAATAAATTTGGATTAAATGTTTTATTTTTAATCATTTTAATTTCATGTTTATATGGAGGTTTGTCATCTACATAGGGAGTTTCTAATATTTTAGGAACATTTTTTAACTTTTCATGATAGATTACTTTTAAGATATTTTCAAAGCCAATAGTTCCAAAACCTATATTAGCATGGCGATCTTTTTTCATTCCTACTTCATTTTTACTATCATTAATATGAACACATTTTAATTTATCAAGTCCGATTAAAGATTCAAAGTTATTTAAATAATCATCAAAATAATTTAAATCAACTCCTGAATCATTTAAATGACAAGTATCAATACAGACCCCTATTTTTTCTTCTAAGTTTATATTATCAATTATATATTTAAGTTCATTTAAGTTTATTCCTATTTCAGTACCTTTACCTGCCATTGTTTCAAGTAGAATCATAATTTCATCTTCTTTTTTCAAAACTAAATTTAAAGCATTTATTATATTGTCAATAGCAATTTCTCTATCTAACTTAACGGCAGAACCTGGATGAAGTACTAGGTATTTTACTCCAAGACTAATACATCTATCTATTTCACTTCTTAAAAAGTTCATACTAAACTGATATCTAGAAGGATCTAAATTATTAGCAAGATTAATTATATAGGGAGCATGGCAAATTACTTTATCAAATAATATATTGTTATTATTCATTAATTTATAAGCTTCTATAGCTAGATTATTATCTATTTTACTTCTAAAAGTATTTTGAGGAGCTCCTGTATAAAACATAAAGACATTTCCTCCATATTTTATTGTTTCCTCTACGCATCCTAGTAATTGGTTTTTTCCAAAACTAACATGACTTCCGATTATTAACATTTTTCTTCACTTCTTTCTAAAAAAAAAGAACTTAATCTTTTTTTACTTTATCAAGGACATGTAAAGGTTGTTGTATCAGGTTTAGGTTCATCTAAATCAACAGTATCAAGTTCTGTAAAATTTGCATCAGTTATACTATAACTTCGATCTGTTAAAGATATTGTATGATCACCTGGTATTAAATTGGCATCAACAACTATTTTAACTAATCCTCTATATGAACCATGTTCATCTAAACCTAATTGTTCAAGGGTATAGCATTTTGTCGTTCCACCATCTATCTCATCAAACATAAGGTCTACATTAAATTTTTCACGAGCGGCTGTCGCAACTTTTTGAGCAAACATTCTAAAGCCTCTTTGTCTAGACCTTTCCATAGTATCCATAGCTGCAGGCATCAACAGCACTATTATAATCGCTAGAATAACTATAACTGCTAGTAATTCCGCTAAAGTAAAACCTTTATTATTTTTTTTCTTTTTCATCATTGTAGCCCTACTCTCTAAGATAATTATACAATAATTTAAGCAAATGTCAACTAATTTTTCCACAAAAATGGCTAATGAATGCAAAAAAACGATAAAAATCGTTTTTTTAATTTGCTAGATATTCTTTTTTATGTTTTATTCGTTTAGTGATTATAAATGCTCCACCACCTACTATAATTAT